>JAYRLJ010000443.1:0-2322 GCA_041905305.1 Hylemonella sp.
TGTGGCCGGGAATCGGGCATTTCAGTGTCTTCAAAATCCAGGCGATGCGGCTCCGGACGGCTGGGACCCGAGCGCACTGGCACGCCCGACGGCGCCGCCGCTGGGCGCGCAGCGCTGGCCAGGGCCTGCTTGAACGCGGCCACTTCGTCCGCTTCGATGGGATCAAAGCGCGAGCCCGCCGGACGCTGTGGCGCGGCAGTGCCGGGGCGGGGCACCGAGACAGGCGCGGGAGCGGACGCCGCCACAGGCGCTGCCTGTGGCTTGGCTATGGGCGCCTTTTGCGGCATGCCCACCGCCACATGGTCGTTGAGACGCCAGTAAACGGCGTTGACTGCGATGTCGTAGCGGGCCTTTGCGGTCTGGGCAATCAGCGCCTCGATCTCGCTCAGGCGCGTGGTGTCACCGCCGTACTCACGGGCAATGTCCATCATCACCAGAAACTGGCGGCCACGCTGGTCCAGCGAAAGCACCTTGAACTTGTAGCTGGCCGAAAGCACCGCCGCTTTCACCATGGCGTCTCGCACCACGGAATAGAGCAGCTCGCGGCGTTCCATGCGCTCGTTCTTGCGGTTGGCGGCATGGTCTGCGGGCTGCGCGTCGAGCACGGGCTTGCCGTCCCGGCCTGGTACCAGGGGGACAGTGGCGTCGGCGTTGAGCAAGCCCGTAGGCTCCAACGGCTTGGACTTGGCCGGCGCCTTTTTGGGCAAGAACCAGCTGAACAGTGACATGGCAGGCTTCCTCGATGGGCTTCTGGTGGGTGTATCCGTTGCAATGCGCAAAGAGTGTAACTGCATGCCAGGCTCTCCTTGTTCGATGGGTAACCGGGATTTCCCTTGCCTGCCAGGCTTGGCAGGGCCTTCAGGTGGTAGCGACGCGGCGCTTGCGGTTGCCCAGACGCTTGGCCAGCACTGCACCCGCCGCCATGACGACGGACAGTGCTATGGCCGGCTGGCGGTTGCTCAGCTCTGAAAAACGCAGGGCGGTAAGGTTCCACAGCTTGCAGGCGGCGGCGGCCTGCACGGTGGCCCCACGCGGCCGGTGCGAAAAGAAGGCCCCTTCGCCCACGACCGAGCCGGGGTTGACGAGCGCCAGGCGCAGGCGGCCCTTTTCGTCCTCGTAGTGGACACTGAGGTTGCCGCTTTCCACGAAATAGAGCGTGCGGTCGTTGGCGCCCTGGTTGATGAGCAACTGCCCTGCGGCCAGGTGGCAGGGTTGGAGATAGGCGGAAAAAAGCTCCCATTGCTCTGGCTTGAGCGGGTTGCTCAGGCTGTCTTCCGCCGTGGCCTGGACGATGGCATTGATCAGCCCTTGAACGTCCTGCTTGGTCAAGGTGGGGGTGGAGGAATTCATAGACCAACGAAGCTATCCGTATTGGCGCCTGCGCACAAGCACTGTTTACCCCTGCTTACACATCGCCGGGGCTCACTTGCCGATGCAGAAGCTGGAAAAAATGACGCCCAGCAAATCGTCCGAAGAAAACTCGCCCGTGATGTTGCTGAGCGCGTTGTGTGCCAGGCGCAATTCTTCGGCCAGAAGGTCCAGCGCCGGGCCGCTGGCTTGGAGCTGTGCTGCTGCGGCATCCAGGTGTTGCTGCACCTCCTGCAAGGCCTGCACATGGCGTGCCCTGGCGATGTACACCCCCTCGGGTGCCGCCTGCCAGCCTGCCAGCTCCAGCAGACGCTGGCGCAGACGCTCGAGCCCCTGGCCCGTGCGGGCCGACAGTCTGACACCGGAACCCTCCTGAGGCAGGCATGCGTCGGCCTGCTCCACACGGTCGATCTTGTTCCAAACGTCGACCACCGGCACCTTGGCGGGCAAACGCTGCGCCATGAGGGAGGCGATGGCGGCGTCGGCCTCCTGGTAGCCGGGCTCGGAGCAATGCACCAGGTCATGCAAAAACAGCACGGCGTCGGCCTGCGCAATCTCATCCCAGGCGCGGGCGATGCCGATGCGCTCCACCTCGTCGTTGCTGTCACGCAGGCCGGCCGTGTCGATCACGTGCAGCGGAACGCCTTCGATCTGGATGGTCTGCTGCACCTTGTCGCGCGTGGTTCCCGCAATGGGGGTGACGATGGCCAGCTCCGCCCCCGCCAGGGCATTGAGCAGCGAGCTCTTGCCTGCGTTGGGTTGCCCTGCAATCACCACCTTGATGCCTTCGCGCAGCAGGGCTCCCTGGCGGGTACGCTGCAGTACCCGCAGCACATTTTGCTCTAAATTCAATAGCTGCCCACGCGCATCTGCCTTGCGCAGGAAGTCAATTTCTTCTTCAGGAAAATCCAGCGTCGCCTCGACCAGCATGCGCAGGTGGATGAGGGCATCGCG
>JAYRLJ010000061.1:0-12632 GCA_041905305.1 Hylemonella sp.
CCTGCGCAAGCCGCTGGGTGGCGCCACGCTGGTGATCGAGAACGTGGCGGGTGCCGGCGGCACCATCGGTGCCAACAAGGTAGCCAAGGCGCCGGCGGACGGCTACACCCTGTTCCTGCATCACATCGGCATGGCCACGGCCCCGGCGCTGTACCGCAAGCTGCCTTATTCGACCGAGAACGACTTCTCCTACGTGGGCATGGTGAACGAGGTGCCGATGACGCTGATCGGTCGCCCCAGCCTGCCGGCCAACAACTACAAGGAGCTGAGTGCCTGGATCAATGCCAACAAGGGCAAGATCAACCTGGGTAACGCCGGTCTCGGTGCCGCCTCGCACCTGTGTGGCCTGATGTTCCAGAGCGCTCTGGGCGTGGACATGACCACCGTCCCGTACAAGGGCACCGCGCCGGCCATCACCGACCTGATTGGCGGCCAGATCGACCTGCTGTGTGACCAGACCACCAACACCACGCCGCAGATCGAGGGCAAGAAAGTCAAGGCCTTTGCGGTCACCACCGCCAAGCGTCTGTCCACGCCCGCCTTGAAGGATTTGCCGACGTTGCAGGAGTCCGGCCTGAAGGGCTTTGATGTCAGCATCTGGCATGGCCTGTACGCGCCGAAGGGTGTGCCGGCCGATGTGCTGACCAAACTCAACGAGGCGCTCAAGGTGGCCCTGAAGGACCCCGAGTTCATCAAGAAGCAGGAAGGCCTGGGTGCCGTGGTCGTGACCGACAAGCGCGTCGAGCCGGCCGAGCACAAGAAATTCGTGGCGGCCGAGATCGCCAAGTGGGGCCCGGTCATCAAGGCCGCCGGCGTGTACGCCGACTGAGCGCCGCCAGCGCGCCCATCAAGCCACCTTCGGGTGGCTTTTTTTCGTCCCGGTGGTGACAAACCCTAGGACACAGGCAGCGCGCCGCGCCCTAGACTGGCGGCTCCGAGTATCCTGGAGACACCTTATGTCGATGCCCCTGAACTACAAACAAAATCGGCGTTTCACCCTTGCTGCCATTGCAGTAGGTGCTCTGCTTTCGATAGCAACTGGCGTTTCGGCGCAGACTACCTGGCCGACAAAGCCAGTGCGCATCGTGGTGCCGTTCGCGCCCGGCGGGACCACCGACATCCTGGCGCGCGCCGTGGCACCTGAACTGTCCAAGGCCTTCGGCCAACAGTTCGTGGTCGACAACCGCGCCGGGGCCGGGGGCAACGTCGGTGCGGAGATCGTTGCCAAGTCGCCGGGCGATGGCTACACCCTGCTGATGGGTACGGTGGGCACGCACGGCATCAACAAGGCCTTGTATGCCAAGCTGCCGTATGACCCGCAGAAGGACTTTGCGCCCATCACGCTGGTGGCCGGTGTGCCGAACGTGATGGTCATGAATGCCGACAAGGCCAAGGCCCTGGGCATCAACAGCGTCAACGATTTCATCAAGTACGCCAAGGCGAACCCGGGCAAGCTCAACATGGCGTCCAGTGGCAACGGTACGTCGATTCACCTGGCGGGCGAGCTGTTCAAGTCCATGACAGGCACGTTCATGACGCACATTCCCTACCGCGGTTCCGGGCCAGCCCTGATGGACATGGTGGCCGGCAACATGGATGTGATGTTCGACAACCTGCCGTCCTCCATGGCGCAGATCAAGGGCGGAAAGCTCAAGGCGCTGGCGGTCACCAGCGCTCAGCGCTCGGCCGCCATGCCTGACATTCCCACCATTGAAGAGGCGGCCGGGCTCAAGGGCTTCGAGGCCAGCAGCTGGTTCGGTCTGCTGGCGCCCGCCGGCACACCGGCCGATGTGGTCAGCCGTATCCAGCAGGAGACGGCCAAGGCCCTCAACAGTCCGGCGATCAAGGAGAAGCTGCTCGCGCAGGGTGCCATTCCCAGCGGCAATACGCCCGCCGAATTCACCCGCCTGATCGATGCCGAGCACCGCAAGTGGGCGAAGGTGGTCAAAGACTCCGGCGCGAAGGTAGACTGATCCGAGAATTGATAGCACCCCTGAGCGGCTGACGCCGCTTCCCCTCAAGGGGGCAGCGCCAGCGGCCCGGCGAAGCCGGCTCCACGGCGTTTCCCGGTTGGGCCGCTCCAGGTTCAGCGCGTCAGGGAGGCTAGACGCCCCAGACGATTTCCTTGTCCGCGGCCTGGCAGCGGCGCAGCATCTCGATGAAGGGCGTGGCGCGTTGGCGCAGGCTCACGCCTTCGGGTTCAGGCAGCGCCTCGCCCTTGGCGGCGGCCTCGGCTTCGGCCGCTTTGCGCTGCGCTTCCTCGTGTTCGATGGCGGCCTCCCGCGCCGCCACGGCGGCCGGCATGGCAGCCGGCAGCAGGATGCCTTGCCGGTCCTCGACCGGCTTGCCGATGATCTGCAGCATGCGGCGGCCTTGCGGCTCCAGCATGATCAGGTCGGCTGCAGCCGGGGACTTGAACTTGTACAGCATGGTGCGGTGGGCAGGGGCTGAGGCGGGGGGACGCTCAGCTCAGCGATTCGATCAGGTCGATGTAGGCCTGCATGGCCTCGTCGGCCGACTGGCCCTTGAGGGCGTTCCAGGCGTCCCATTTGGCGCGGCCGACGAAATCCGAAAAGCCCGGGCGATCGCCCTCGACGTCGCCGGCCGTGGCCTGCTTGTACAGGGCATAGATCTTCAGCAGGGTGGGGTTGTCCGGGCGCTCGCTCAGGTTCTTGGAGTTGGCGACGGCGGTTTCGAAACGGGTTTTCAGATCACTCATGGGCTTGCTTCAGGGTGGATGTCAATCGACCGGCATAGTGGACGCATCCTGCAGCGTATGCAGATGTGTTCGCTGCGCGGGCGTCAGGAAGGGGGCGAGCAGGCCGAGCGCATGGTGCGCGCCCTGTAGCGCTGCGGCTTGTCCGTGCTCGGGTTCCAGCGCATGCCGCGGGTCGCGCACGTATTCGAAGCTCAGCCAGTAGGACAGGACCACGACCAGGCAGTTGGCCGTGGCAACCAGATCCTGTTCGCTCAGGGTCGCGCCGCCGGCGTGGCGCAGGCCCGCCAGCACGCTACGTGCGGCGGCCACCTCGTGCGCCACCAGTTCCCGGATGCCGGTTTCCAGATGACGGTTGCGGCTCAGCAGGTGGTTGAGGTCGCGGTAAAGAAAGCGGTACTGCCAGTTCAGCTCGAACAGGCTGTGCAACAGAAACCAGGCGTCCTCGACGTCTCGCACCTGGCCGGCGGCGGTCAACAGCGCGTCCAGATCGCCGGCGTAACGCTCGAACAGGGCATTGACCAGGGCGTCCTTGGCCGGGTAGTGGTAGTAGAGGTTGCCCGGGCTGATCCCCAGTTCTGTTGCAATCAGCGTGGTCGAGACCTGGGGTTCGCCGTAGCGGTTGAACAGCGCCAGTGCGGTGGTCAGAATGCGCTGCGCGGTCTGGCGGGGCGCCTTCTTGACCATTTCAGCTTGTCTTGCGGGCAGCCGGGCGCTTGCGCGCGGGTGCCGCGGCCGGCTTGCGGCCGGAAGTGGCCTTCTCCAGCGCCGCCACGCGTTCGGCCAGTGCCTGCACTTCCTTGGCGGTGGGGACGCCGAGGCCCTTGAGCGCGCGCGCCACCCGGTCCTCGAAGATGCCTTCGAGCTTGTCCAGCTGGCCCGACGCGCGGTTGCTGAAGTCGTTGGCAAAGCTGCTCATCTTGTGTGTCGCCTCCGCCATCTTCTCTTCGGCGGCCGACTGGGTCCGGCGCTGGATCGCCAGGCCTTCCTGGACCAGGGCCTCGAATACCTTGCCGCCTTCCTGCTGGGCCTTGCTGAAGGCCGCCAGACCGGCCAGCCAGATTTCGTGGGCGGAGTCCTTGATGGCGTCCGGCAGGGGGGTGTCGGGGCGTGCGGTGCTGGATTTTCTGGCCATGGTGAGCTCCTTGGGTGGCAGTTGGTCTGCGCACTGTAGCGCCGGGGGGCCTGCTTGGGTAGCGGCATCGGGCATGGAATAATTGCAGGCTCAACACAGAAACGCCGCGCCTGGGCCGGCCATTTCGCAAGGAAACCCATGATTCTCGTGACCGGCGGTGCCGGGTTTATCGGTGCCAACTTCGTGCTGGACTGGCTGGCAGTCTCGGATGAGCCTGTCGTCAACCTGGACAAGCTGACCTACGCCGGCAACCTGGAAAATCTGGCGTCCGTACATGGGGACGCCCGCCATGTTTTTGTGCGCGGCGATATCGGAGACGGCGCCCTGGTGGAGCGGCTGTTGGCTGAGCACCGGCCGCGGGCGGTGGTGAACTTTGCCGCCGAGTCGCACGTGGATCGCTCCATCCATGGTCCCGAGGATTTCATCCAGACCAATATCGTTGGCACCTTTCGGCTGCTGGAGGCGGTGCGCGCCTATTGGGGGGCTCTGGCGGGTGAGGCCAAGGCGGCGTTTCGCTTCCTGCATGTCTCGACTGACGAGGTATACGGCTCGCTTGGTCCGGGCGAGCCCGCCTTCACCGAGCAGCACCGCTACGAACCCAACAGCCCTTACAGCGCCAGCAAGGCAGCCAGTGACCACCTGGTGCGGGCTTACCACCACACCTACGGTTTGCCGGTGCTGACCACCAATTGCTCCAACAACTACGGCCCGTATCACTTTCCGGAAAAGTTGATTCCGCTGATGATCGTCAACGCCCTGGCCGGCAAGCCCCTGCCGGTCTATGGCGACGGCCTGCAGATCCGCGACTGGCTCTACGTCAAGGATCACTGCAGCGCCATCCGTCGTGTGCTGCAGGACGGCACGCTGGGTGAGGTCTACAACGTCGGCGGGTGGAATGAAAAGCCCAACATCGAGATCGTGCACACGGTCTGTTCCCTGCTCGATGAGTTGCGGCCGCGCACCGATGGCAAGTCCTACCGGGATCAGATCACCTTCGTGAAGGACCGGCCCGGTCATGACCGCCGCTATGCCATCGATGCACGCAAACTGGAGCGCGAACTCGGCTGGAAGCCGGCCGAAACCTTTGAGTCCGGCATCCGCAAGACGGTGCAGTGGTATCTGGACAATCCGGATTGGGTGGCCCACGTGCAGTCGGGCGTCTACCGCGAGTGGGTCCAGAAGCAGTACGCATGAAGATTCTGCTGCTCGGCAAGAACGGCCAGGTGGGCTGGGAGCTGCAACGCTCACTTGCCGTGCTGGGCGAGGTCGTGGCGCTGGACCGGCGCGGGCAGGACGGTTTGTGCGGTGATCTGTGCGATCTGGATGGCCTGGCGCAAACGGTATGTCAGGTCAGGCCTCAGGTCATCGTCAATGCCGCCGCCCACACCGCCGTTGACAAGGCGGAAAGTGAGCCGGAGCTCGCCCATCTGCTCAATGCACAGGCGCCCGGCGTGCTGGCCCGTGAGGCACAGCGGATCGGGGCCTGGCTGGTGCATTACAGCACCGACTACGTGTTCGACGGCAGCGGCACGCAACCTTGGTCGGAGGACGACGCTCCGGCCCCGCTGAGTGTCTACGGGCGCACCAAGCTGGAAGGCGAACAGCAGATTCTGCAGAGTGGTTGCCGCCACTTGATATTCCGTACCAGCTGGGTCTATGGCGCTCGGGGTGGCAACTTTGCCAAGACCATGTTGCGACTGGCCCGTGAGCGCGAGCAGCTGAACGTGATCGATGACCAGATCGGGGCGCCCACCGGCGCCGATCTTCTGGCGGACGTGACGGCGCACGCCCTGCGCCAGGTGCTGCCAGCGGTCGGGCACAATTACCTGGCGCAATCGGGTGTCTACCATCTCGCGGCTGCAGGGGGAACTTCCTGGCATGGCTATGCGCGCTTTGTGCTCGAGACGGCCTGCCAGGCTGGCGAGGCGCTGAAGGTGCAGCCCAGCCAACTGCAACCCATTCCCAGCACCGCCTACCCGACGCCGGCACGGCGGCCGCACAATTCACGTCTGAACACGGCCAAATTGCGCAGCACCTTCGGACTGACCTTGCCAGCGTGGCAGCAGGGCGTGGCGCGCATGCTGGCCGAAATCCTCTGAGAATCGCACCATGACACAACGCAAAGGCATCATCCTCGCCGGTGGCTCCGGCACCCGGCTGCATCCGGCTACCCTGGCCATGAGCAAGCAACTGCTGCCGGTGTACGACAAGCCGATGGTCTATTACCCGCTGACCACGTTGATGCTGGCCGGCATGCGCGACATCCTGCTCATCAGCACCCCGCAGGACACCCCCCGTTTTACCCAGTTGCTGGGTGATGGCAGCCAGTGGGGGCTGAACCTGCAATACGCCGTGCAGCCAAGCCCAGACGGCCTGGCGCAGGCCTTCATCATCGGCGAGCAGTTTGTCGGTAACAGCCCCAGCGCGCTGGTGCTGGGTGACAACATCTTCTACGGCCACGACTTCCAGGGGCTACTGCGTGCGGCCGACGCGAAGGCGCAGGGCGCCTCGGTCTTCGCCTACCATGTGAACGATCCCGAGCGCTACGGCGTGGTGGCCTTCGATGCGCGGGGCCGGGCTAGCAGCATCGAGGAAAAGCCCAAGACGCCGAAAAGCAACTACGCCGTGACTGGCCTGTACTTCTATGACAACCAGGTGGTCGACATTGCCAAGGCCGTCAAGCCCAGCGCCCGCGGCGAGCTGGAGATCACCACCGTCAACCAAATGTACCTGGAGCGTGGTCAGCTCAGCGTGCAGATCATGCAGCGTGGTTATGCTTGGCTCGACACCGGCACGCATGACAGCTTGCTGGAGGCCAGCCAGTTCATCGCGACGCTGGAGCACCGACAGGGTTTGAAGATTGCCTGCCCGGAGGAGATCGCGTGGCGGCAAGGCTGGATGAGCAGCGAGCAACTGGAGCGGCTGGCGCAGCCTCTGGCCAAGAATGGCTATGGCCAATACCTGCTGCGCCTGCTGAAAGAAAAACAGCCCGTCTGAGTGCGGATCTTCCATCGTGCAAATCATTCCCACAGCCATTCCCGACGTCCTGATCATCGAGCCCAAGGTGTTCGGGGATGCTCGGGGCTTCTTTTTCGAGAGCTTCAACGAGCACGCGTTCCGTGAGGCGACGGGGTTGGACGTCAACTTCGTGCAGGACAACCACAGCCGTAGCGCGCGGGGCGTGCTGCGAGGACTGCATTACCAGGTTCTTCAGCCGCAGGGCAAGCTGGTGCGTGTGGTCCGCGGCAGCGTGTTTGACGTGGCGGTCGACTTGCGCCGCAACTCCGCGACGTTCGGCCGCTGGGTTGGCACCGAGCTCAGCGAGGACAACAAACGTCAGATGTGGGTGCCGGCGGGCTTTGCTCACGGATTCCTAGTCACCAGCGACTCTGCAGATTTTCTTTACAAGACCACCGACTACTATGCGCCGGAGCATGAGCGCTGCATCGCCTGGGATGATCCGGCGATCGGCATTGACTGGCCGTTGGTGGGTTCCGCGCCGCAACTGTCTACCAAAGACCGGCAGGGCATCTCTCTGGCGTTGGCCGAGGTTTATTCATGAGTGCCGATTTCGTTATCCGGCCTGTCATTCTGTGCGGCGGCAGTGGTACACGTCTGTGGCCGTTGTCGCGCAAGGCTTTTCCAAAACAGTTTATCCCCCTGATCGGGGAAAAGTCGCTGTTGCAGCTCACATTGGAGCGGGTGGCCCCGCTGGCAAAGGGTGAGCCCGAGGCCATCACTTGCGTGACGGCTGAAGAGCACCGTTTTCTCGTGGCGGATGTCGCCGCACAGGCTGGTCTAACGGTGCGGCAGATACTGGAGCCGCAGGCGAAGAATACGGCTGCTGCTATGGCGCTGGCTGCATTGTCTGCACCAGCGGATACGTTGCTGCTGTTCTGTCCGGCTGATCACCATATCCCCGATGCGCAGGCATTCATTGACATGGTTCGCAAAGCCGCTCCGGCGGCGCAGGCCGGGCAACTGGTTACCTTCGGTGTGATGCCAAGCTTCCCGAGCACAGCCTATGGCTATATCCAGAAGGGGGCTGCTGCCGGTGATGGTTTCGAGGTGGCGCGTTTCGTCGAAAAACCGGCGCAGGACAAGGCGCTGGAGTTCCTGGCCAGCGGTCACTACCTATGGAATGCCGGCATCTTCCTGATGCGCGCGGGCGACCTACTTGCGGCGTTGGAGACGTACGCCGGCGACATACTGGCGGTGTGTCGCGATGCGATGCGCCAGCCACAGCTGGACGGCTTGTTTTTACGCCCGGAGGCAAAGGCTTTCTCTGCCTGCCGCAGCCAGTCCATCGATTACGCGGTCATGGAGCATGCGAGCAACGTCAGTGTGTATCCGTTTGCTGGTGTCTGGAGTGATGTGGGCAGCTGGAATGCGGTGGCGCAGTTGGCAGCGCCTGACGCAGAGGGTAATCGCGCCGGTGGCGAGATGCAACAGGCGCATCATCTGCATGCACGCAATACATTCATCCACGCCGGTGGCCAGAGGCCTGTGGTGGCGCTAGGTACGCGAGACCTTCTGATCATCGACACGCCCGACGCCCTGCTGGTGGCGGATGCCAGTCAGGCCGAGGCGGTCAAGGAGGTGGTTGCCCGGTTGGAAACATTGGATGCCGCCCAAGCCGTACAGCATCGCCGCGTAGCGCGTCCCTGGGGGTGGTATGACAGCATCGATCTCGGGGCGCATCATCAGGTCAAGCGCATCATGGTCAAACCAGGCGCTTCCCTCTCCCTGCAGATGCACCGTCATCGTGCTGAACACTGGGTCGTGGTCAGTGGTACTGCGGAGGTAACCAATGGCGACAGAGTCACAGTGCTTCACGAGAACCAGAGCACCTATATCCCAATTGGGCAAAAGCACCGACTCGCCAATCCGGGGGCGGGGGCGCTGGAGATCATCGAGGTGCAATCGGGCGACTACCTTGGCGAAGATGACATCGTTCGTTTCGATGACAGCTATGGACGTAAATGAGTCCTGGTAGTTGTTATGGGTATCCACTTGGCCGAGCGAGTAGGCCTCGGTTCGGAGTGTGCGAAAAGCACGATGGAGTGATCTTGGATAATGAATCTATGATGGGGTGGAACTTATGAGCATGATCCCGTACGGTCGGCAAAGCATCTCCGAAGACGATATCAACGCCGTTATTGAGGTGCTACGCTCCGACTTCCTGACGCAAGGACCGATGGTTCCCGAGTTCGAGAGGGTCATTGCGGGCTACTGCGGTGCGAGCCACGCCGTGGCGGTCAATAGTGCTACCAGCGCCCTGCATATTGCCTGCCTAGCCTTAGGCGTGGGGCCGGGAGATGTCGTCTGGACCACTCCGATCACCTTTGTCGCCAGCGCAAACTGCGCCCGCTATTGCGGGGCCGATGTTGACTTCGTGGACATCGATCCACGTACATACAACATGAGCGTGGAGCGTCTGGCCGAGAAGCTCGATCAGGCCAAGGCGGACAACAAGCTACCGAAGGTTGTCATTCCCGTGCATCTGGCCGGACAGCCTTGCGAAATGGAGGCCATCCACGCTTTGTCCAAGAAGTATGGTTTCCGCATCATCGAAGATGCGTCGCACGCTGTCGGTGGCAGCTATCAGGGCGGGAAGGTCGGCAATTGTCAATTCAGCGACATCACGGTCTTCAGCTTCCATCCAGTGAAGATCATCACTACTGGTGAAGGCGGCATGGCTGTCACCAATGATGATGAGTTGGTGAAAATCATGGCGCGCCTGAGAAGTCATGGCGTCACACGTTACGCTTCTGAGATGACGCACGCGCCGGATGGCCCATGGTATTACCAGCAAATCGAGCTTGGATTCAACTACCGGATGACCGAACTCCAGGCGGCGCTGGGCGTGAGCCAAATGAAGCGGTTGGATGATTTTGTTGTTAGACGTCATGCAATTGCCGAGCGCTACGACAAATTACTGTCGGATACCGAGATCGTCACGCCTTGGCGACACCCCGACGCCTACTCTGGCATGCATCTATACATTGTCCGGGTCCCGGCTGAGAATCGCCGGATACTCTTTGATAAGTTACGTGGTGGCGGTGTTGGTGTGAATCTGCACTACATCCCAGTGTACCGGCAGCCCTATTACGAACGTATGGGGTTCCGGCGTGCCGATTACCCCGAGTCAGAGCGCTACTATTCACAAGCCATCAGTCTTCCCATGTACACAGACTTGACGGAGGAGCAGCAGAACGAGGTGATCCGCCAGTTGCTGATGCCGGCTGGCTACCAGACTCTTTTTTGACGTTCATGTCGGATGGGCGAGTAGTTTTTACTATGAGACTTGCGGTAATACCGGCGCGTGGCGGCAGCAAGCGCATACCTCGTAAGAACGTCAAATTGTTCTGTGGCAAGCCCATGCTCGTGTGGGCCTTAGAGGCGGCTCTAAACAGTGGATGTTTCGACCGAGTCATCGTATCAACGGATGACGAAGAGATTGCGGGTGTGGCGCGCGATTGCGGTGCTGATGTTCCGTTTCTCCGGCCGGTTGAGTTGTCCGATGACTACACGGGCACGATTCCTGTGGTGGCGCACGCCATCAGGGCGTTGCGCGCACAAGGGGTATCTCCAGATTTGGTGTGCTGCATCTACGCGACGGCGCCCTTCTTGACAGGCGAGGATTTGAACGCGGGTCTAAAAGGATTGATGCAGTCTGGCGCAGACTATGCATTTTCGGTAACCCGCTATGAGTTTCCGATCCAGCGCGCTATCCGCATTACCGGTTCGGAGCGGATTGAGATGTTCTATCCTGAGCATTTCAATACGCGTTCTCAGGATCTGGAAGTCGCATATCACGATGCGGCCCAGTTCTATTGGGGGAGGGTTGATGCGTGGTTGTCCGAGAAAATCATATTCTCCGAAGATGCGACCCCTGTAGTCCTGCCTGGTTATCGTGTCCAAGACATTGATACACCGGAAGACTGGGATATCGCCGAACTGAAATTCATGGCCCTCATGGGGGCAAACCGAGGATAGAGAGAATGTTGACTTATTGCAAGCGCTGCGTCATGCCATCTACGAAGCCCGATCTTCATCTGGATTCTGAGGGGGTTTGCAATGCATGTCGCAGTTACGATGCGCGTAAGGACATTGATTGGAAGGCTCGCCTTTCCGAGTTAGAGACCATTTTGGATCGCTATCGCAGGAGTGATGGCTCCAACTGGGATTGCATCGTGCCCGTTTCCGGTGGCAAGGACAGCACGTTCCAAGTGGTGCAAGTCTTGAGACTGGGCATGAACCCGCTTTGCGTCACAGCGTCAACTTGTGATCTCACGGACGTAGGGCGGCGCAATATTGAAAACCTCAAGCGTCTGGGTGTTGATTGCATCGAGATGTCGCCCAATCCATTGGTTCGGGCGCGCCTGAATCGGGCGGGTTTGGTGCAGGTTGGTGATATCTCGTGGCCTGAGCACGTCGGAATTTTCACGATTCCGGTGCGCGCAGCTGTGCAGTTCAATATTCCTCTGATCATTTGGGGCGAGAATTCCCAGAACGAATACGGCGGACCCGCGGCAGCCGCGGAGAACAATGTGTTAGATCGTCGCTGGCTGGAAGAGTTTGGTGGGCTGCTGGGTATGCGGGTGGCAGACTTGATTGGCTATGAGGGGCTGACGCGTAAGGATTTGATTCCCTATTTCTATCCGGAAGATGATGAGCTAAAACGCGTCGGTGTCACCGGGCTTTTTCTGGGGCACTACCTCCCTTGGGATGGGTTGTCCATCGCGTTGATTGCCCAGGCTTATGGCTTTGAGGTGGCGCCGCGGACCACGCTGGGGTCCATGGTCAACTATGAGAACCTGGACAATTACCAGACCGCCATTCATGAGTACTTCAAGTTTATTAAGTTCGGTTTCAGTCGAGCAACTGATCACGCCTGTTTGCACATTCGGCGTGGACGGCTGGCGCGTGAAATCGGTCTGGAAATTGTTCGTCGACTAGACGGGAAATTTCCCTGGGAGTATCTGGGTAAGTCGTTGGAAGACACTCTGCGGCCACTGGACATGACGGTCGATGAATTCATCCGCGTCTGCGACAAGTTCACCAACAAGAAGATCTTCAAGCGCGACGTCAGCGGCGCCCTGCTCAAGGATCGCGACGGCAACCTGACCAAGATCAACTACGACAACGTCTAAGAAGGCCATGAGAGTCGGCGTCATCGACTATGGCGTGGGCAACCTCGGCTCGGTACTGCGCGCGCTGGAAGAGCTGCGGGTGGCCCCGGTGCTGGTCAACCGCGCAGTCGACATGCACACCACGGACTGCCTCATCCTGCCCGGGGTGGGCAACTTCGCCGACTGCGCCAGCCTGCTGCAGGCGGGCGGGTGGATCGAGGCTCTGCGCCAGGAGGTGAACGGTTACGGGCGTCCGTTGCTGGGCATCTGCGTGGGCATGCAGCTGCTGGCCGAAGCCAGCACCGAGGGGGCCGACGACGGCCACGGTACGCCGGGGCTGGGTTTCATTCCCGGCCGGGTGGAGCACCTGCGCGTGCTGGGCTGCGGATTGCGCGTGCCCCATGTGGGATGGAACGCCATCACCCGCCGCGGCGCCGCGGATCCGCTGTTCGACGGCATCCCTGACGGCACCGATTTCTATTTCGTGCACAGCTACGCCTTCGTACCGCAGGACCCGGCGAACGTGCTGGCTACGGCAGACTACGGCGTGCCGGTCACGGCCGCGGTGCGGCGCGGCCATGTATGGGGTACCCAATTTCACCCGGAAAAAAGCTCGCGCGCGGGTTTCCGGCTGCTGCGCAATTTC
>JAYRLJ010000444.1:0-2316 GCA_041905305.1 Hylemonella sp.
AGCACGCCCGCGGCGCTGCTGGCCTCGGCGCCCGACCTGCAGGCGCTGCGCGCGGACTTCACGCTCGAATCCGCGCCCGCTCAGGATGGTTTGGAGTGGGTGCAGGCCGTTCCCAAGGCCAAGGAAGGGCAATTGCAGAACGTGCGTGTGGGTTTTCGTGATGGGCAGTTGGCGGTGCTGGAAATCCTCGACAGCTTTGGCCAGCGCTCGACCCTGCGCTTTGCCAAGCTGCAGGCCAACCCGCAGCTACCGGCGGCCACCTTCCAGTTCAAGCCACCGCCAGGGGCGGATGTGCTCAAACAATAGGCAGAACTCAAGCCAGCGCCAGCAGCGCCAGACCGATGGCCGCTGGCACCGCCTGGATGAACAGGATCTTGCGGCTGGCTGTGGCCGCGCCGTACAGGCCTGCGGCCAATACGCAGAGCAAGAAGAACACCTTCACCGACGGGCCTGCATCGCCCAGCCACAGGCCCCAGAACAGGCCTGCCGCCAGGAAGCCGTTGTACAGCCCCTGGTTGGCGGCCAGCGTCTTGGTGGCCGTGGCCATTTCCTGCGTCATGCCAAAGGCGCGCCGTCCGGCGGGCTTGTCCCAGAGGAACATCTCCAGCACCAGGATGTAAACGTGGAGCAGCCCGATCAGGGCGACGACGGCGTTGGCGGCAAGGGACATTGCGAAATTCCAGCATTCAATCGATCAAGAGGGCGTAGAGCATAGCCGTGTACGCCCAATCTTGCTGGCGCTACAACAAGGGGGCTCAGCCCAATGCGCGCGCGACGCGGGAGCGCAGCTCGGGCAACAGTTCCGAGTCAAACCACGGGTTGTGGTGCAGCCAGCCGTTGTTGCGCGGGCTGGGGTGCGGCAGCACCAGCAGGGTGGGGCCGTGGTCGCGCCACTGGCGCACGGCATCGGTGAGCGGGCCACGGTGCTGCGGCAGATGCCAGGCCAGCGCATGCTGGCCCAGCACCAGCGTCAGACGCAGGTGTGGCAAATGGTCCAGCAGGGGCTGGCGCCAGGCCGGGGCGCATTCGGGTCGCGGCGGCAGGTCGCCCGAGCGGCCCGTGCCGGGGTAGCAAAAGCCCATGGGCAGGATGGCCACCTGGCGCGGGTCGTAGAAGGTGTCGCGCCCGATGCCCAGCCAGGCGCGCAGGCGCTCGCCGCTGGCATCGTCGAACGGAATGCCCGAGGCATGCACCTTGCGGCCCGGCGCCTGGCCGGCGATCAGGATGCGCGCCTCGGCATGGGCCTGCAGTACCGGGCGCGGCCCACACGGCAGGTGCGCGGCGCAGAGCTGGCACGCCCGCACGCGGGTGAGCAGGGCGCCGAGCGGCTCGCCCGGCATCACGGTGTGATCTGGGCGCCGGCCTCGGCCAGCAGTTCGCGCAGCACCGAGCGGTGGCAGTGCGACTCGTCCTCGCAGTAGCAGCCGACGGAGAAGTTTGCGTCCTGCGACATGCGGGCCAGCAGCGCCAGGGTGTGGCGGTTCTCGGGCGTGGCCATCTCGGCGCGGTACTTGCGCACGAAGGCGGTCCATTTCTGGGGCGTGGCGGCGGCCTGGGCCTGTTTCACGGTCTCGGGGCTGGGCGCGAGGTTGGGGAACCAGACGTCGTACCAGTCCTGCGCCGCGAACTGCTCTTTGGGCACGCCGCGCGGCGGGCGGCGTACGGTGCCGATGCGGGTGCCTTCGTCTGGGGCGCGTGGGCTGCCGAGTTGAACGATGCGGATTGCCATGGGGAGAACCTCCGTGGCGAGCATTCTGAGCCATGGCAGACCCGGTCGGCTGGCATTTGCCCGCTACCATCGTGGTTACCGTGAAACCGTCCGTTGCCCCCCACCAGCCCCTGGCCGAGCGCCTGCGCCCGCGCCGGCTTTCCGAAGTCATCGGCCAGCAGCATGTGCTGGGGCCGGGCATGCCGTTGCGCCTGGCGTTCGAGTCGGGCCGGCCGCACAGCTGCATCCTGTGGGGCCCGCCGGGCGTGGGCAAGACCACCATCGCGCGCCTCATGGCCGATGCGTTCGACGCGCAGTTCATCAGCATCAGCGCGGTGCTGGGCGGCGTGAAGGACATCCGCGACGCCGTGCAGCAGGCCGAAAACGCGCGCGACGGCCTGATGCAGCAGCGCACCCTCGTCTTCGTCGATGAGGTGCACCGCTTCAACAAGAGCCAGCAGGACGCCTTCCTGCCTCATGTCGAAAGCGGCCTGTTCACCTTCATCGGCGCGACCACCGAGAACCCCTCGTTCGAGGTCAACTCGGCCCTGCTGTCACGCGCGGCGGTGTATGTGCTGCAGCCCTTGTCGGCTGATGATTTGAAGCAA
>JAYRLJ010000062.1:0-12588 GCA_041905305.1 Hylemonella sp.
TGGCCGATGCACTGTGGAAGGTGCTGGGCCTGACCGACGTACGCCTGGAGCTCAACAGCCTGGGGCAGCCGGAAGAACGCAAACAACACCGCGCCGCCCTGATCGCCTACTTCGAGCAGCACGCCGAGCAGCTGGACGAAGACGCCAAACGCCGCCTGCACAGCAACCCGCTGCGGATTCTTGACACCAAGAACCCGGCCATGCAGGCACTGGTCGAAGCGGCCCCCAAGCTGATCGATTACCTCGGCGAGGCCTCGCTGGCGCACTTCAACCAGGTGCGTGCCATCCTCGATGCGGCTGGTGTGGCCTACACCATCAACCCGCGCCTGGTGCGTGGCATGGACTACTACAACCTGACGGTGTTCGAGTTCATCACCACGCGGCTGGGCTCGCAGGGCACCATCTGTGGCGGCGGCCGCTACGATTACCTGATCGAGCAGATCGGCGGCAAGCCGGCGCCGGCCGTGGGCTGGGCCTTGGGCGTGGAGCGGGTACTGGAGTTGTTGAAGGAGCAGGGTGCGGAGCACCCGCTGCCGCTGCCCGACGCTTATGCCATCGTGCCCGATGCCGCGGCGTTACCGCAGGTTTTGGCCGTGCTGCAGGCGGTGCGCGCTGCCGGAGTCAGTGTGCAGATGCATGCGGGCACGGCCGAGGGCATGGGCAGCATGAAATCCCAATTCAAGAAGGCCGACGCCAGTGGCGCCCGTTATGCCCTGATCTTCGGGGCCGATGAACTGGCCCGCGGCGAGGTCACGGTGAAGGCACTGCGCGACGGCAGCGGGGCGCAGGTCTGCCGCCCCCTGGCGCAAGTGGCCGACTGGGCGGCCCACCTACAATCGAAGGCTTAAACCCTCTCTAATCCATGGCACATCTCGACCTCGAAGAACAAGAACAGCTAGACCAGCTCAAGCATTTCTGGCGCCAGTATGGCAACGTCATCACCTGGGTGCTGATCGTCGTGCTCGCCGGCTTTGCCGGCTGGAACCTGTACCAGTACTGGCAGCGCAGCCAGGCCGCCCAAGCGGCCGCCATGTACGACGAAGTCGAACGCATGGCACGCGCTGGCGATCCGGCGAAACTGGACCGGGCCTGGGCCGACATGAAAGACAAGTTCGGCAGCACCACCTATGCGCAGCAGGCGGGCCTGCTGGCGGCCAAAGTGAATGCCGATGCTGGCCGCGTGGACGCCGCGAAGGCAGCCCTGCAGTGGGTGGCTGACCAATCCTCAGACAAAGGCTATCAGGCCGTGGCGCGTTTGCGCCTGGCGGGCGTACTGCTGGATGCCAAGGCCTATGACGAGGCCCTCAAGCAACTGGCTGGCGAATTCCCTGCTGAACTGGTGGCGCTGGCAGCGGACCGTCGCGGCGACATCTACCAGGCCCAGGGCAAGAAAGCCGAGGCCGTGTCCGAATACCTCAAGGCCTTCCAAGGTCTGGATGCCGGCAGTGACTACCGCCGACTGATCGACGTGAAGCTGGCCGCGCTTGGCGCCAGCCCGCAGCCTGCAACTGCGACGGGGGAGAAGAAGTGAGCTTCCTCACACTGGGTACCCGCATGGTGCGCCCTCTGCTGGCTGTGGCCTTGGCATCCGTTCTGGCGGCCTGTTCCAGCGGTCCGCAAAAGCCCCGGCCGGCTGAGCTGGGCCCCAGTGCGGATTTGATCAGCGTTCGCCAAGCCTGGCTGTCCAAGGTGGGCGAGGTCGCGATGCCGCTGGAAGTCCGGGTGGTCGGGCAGCAGGTCGCCCTGGCCTCGTCGGACGGCACGGTGGCCGTGCTGGACGCGCAGAACGGCGCTGATCTATGGCGCACCTCGGTAGGCACGACGCTGGCCGCCGGCGTTGGTTATGACGGGCAGCGGGCGGCCGTGGTGACCCGTGGCAACGAGGTCGTGGTCCTGGACGGTGGTCGTGAGCTCTGGCGCCAGCGGCTCAACGCCAGCAGCCAGACCGCGCCGCTGGTGGCCGGTGCGCGGGTTTTCGTGTTGACGGCCGATCGCACGGTCACGGCCTTTGATGGTCAGAGTGGCCGCCGGTTGTGGCAACAGCAGCGTACGGGCGAAGCCCTGGTGTTACGCCAAGCCGGAGTCTTGCTGGCCGTAGGCGATACGCTCGTAGTGGGTTTGTCGGGCAAGTTGGTCGGGCTGAACCCGCTGAACGGCAGTACCCGATGGGAAGCCTCCATTGCATCGCCGCGCGGTACCAACGACATTGAGCGTCTGGTGGACCTGGTGGCGGGCGTGAGCCGTCAGGGAGAGGTTGTGTGCGTGCGCGCCTTCCAGGCGGCAGTCGGTTGTGTACAGGCAGGCCGAGGTGAGTTGCTCTGGACCAAGCCGGCCGTCAGCGGCACCGGTGTGCATGGCGACCGCGAGTTGGTTATCGGCGTCGAGTCCGATGCCACAGTCCAGGCTTGGCGCCGCAGCGACGGCGAGCGCGCCTGGGCGCAAGACAAGCTGCGCTACCGTGATCTCAGTGCCCCCCTGGTGGCTGGGCGGTCGGTGGTCGTCGGCGATGCTCAGGGGTTCCTGCATTTCCTGTCGCGCGACGACGGCAGCCTGCTGGCCCGTGTCGCAACCGACGGCAAGCCCATTGGGGTGACGCCCGTGCTGGCCGGCAATACGCTGGTGGTCGTGACGAGCGCTGGCGGCGTGTATGGCTTCCGCCCCGAGTGAAACTGGAACGCCTGCAATGAAACCTGTCCTGGCCCTGGTGGGGCGTCCCAACGTCGGCAAGTCGACCCTGTTCAATCGGTTGACCAAGTCGCGCGACGCCATCGTGGCCGATTTCGCCGGCCTGACCCGTGACCGCCATTACGGCAACGGCAGGCTGGGCAAGCACGAATTCATCGTCATCGATACCGGCGGTTTCGAGCCGACGGCGGAAGCCGGCATCTACAAGGAGATGGCCTCGCAGACCCGGCAGGCCGTAGCCGAGGCCGATGTGGTCATCTTCGTGGTCGACGTGCGCGCCGGGCTGTCGGCGCAGGACCATGACATCGCCAACTACCTGCGCCGGCTTGGCAAGCCCTGCGTGCTGGTGGCCAACAAGGCCGAGGGCATGAAGGAGGGGGCGCAACTGGCCGAGTTCTACGAACTGGGGTTGGGCGAGGTGCATCCCGTGTCGGCGGCCCATGGCCAGGGCATCCGTTCGTTGGTGGAACTGGCACTGGCACCCCTGAACCTGCCGGACGAAGAGGACGCAGAAGAGGAGCGCGATCCCGGTCTGATCAAGCTCGCCGTGGCGGGCCGGCCCAATGTCGGCAAGTCGACCCTAATCAATACGTGGCTGGGCGAGGAGCGTCTGGTGGCCTTCGACATGCCGGGCACCACGCGTGACGCCATCAGCGTACCGTTTGAACGCAACGGCCAGCGCTTCGAGCTGATTGATACTGCGGGTTTGCGGCGCAAGGGCAAGGTCTTCGAGGCGATCGAGAAGTTTTCCGTCGTCAAGACGCTGCAGGCGATCGAGTCGGCCAACGTGGTGTTGCTGCTGCTGGATGCCACCCAGGGGGTGACCGACCAGGACGCCCACATTGCCGGCTACATCCTGGAAAGTGGCCGCGCGGTGGTGTTGGCCGTCAACAAGTGGGATGCGGTGGACGAGTACCAGCGCGAACTGCTCCAGCGCTCGATCGAAAGCCGGCTGGCTTTCCTGAAGTTCGCCAACCTGCACTACATCTCGGCCAAGAAGCGCCTCGGCCTGGGCCCGCTGTGGACCTCAATCATCCAGGCGCACAAGGCGGCCAACTGCAAGATGCCGACTCCGGTGCTGACCAAGCTGCTGCTGGAAGCCGTGCAGTACCAGACGCCCAAGAAGTCGGGCATGTTCCGTCCCAAGCTGCGTTACGCGCACCAGGGGGGCATGAATCCGCCGGTCATCGTGGTGCACGGCAATTCCCTTGAGCACGTGACCGACGCCTACAAACGTTACCTGGAAGGGCGCTTCCGCAAGGAGTTCAACCTGGTGGGCACACCCTTGCGCATCGAGATGAAGACCTCGCACAACCCCTACGCTGACAAGGATGGCGGCTAGTCCCGGCAGATTCTTGGGTTTTTATCAATTCCAAGCGTGGCTTGGCTCGCTGTGGTAAGGTGGCATCCTCAACATAACTTTTGAACACGGAGAATATCGTGAGCAATAACAAAGGTCAGCTCTTGCAAGACCCCTTTCTGAATACCCTGCGTCGTGAACACGTGCCGGTGTCGATCTACCTGGTGAACGGCATCAAGCTGCAGGGCCAGATTGAATCCTTTGACCAATACGTCGTGTTGCTGCGCAACACGGTGACCCAGATGGTCTACAAGCACGCCATTTCGACCATCGTGCCGGGGCGGGCTGTGAACTTCTCGACCGGCGACGCCGAGTCGGCTGGCGCTGCCTGAAAACGCTGCCCTTGCGGGGCGTTGGCGCCTGGATCTCGGTTTTTCTGAGCCTCTTCGCAGGCTGCGTTCCCATTGACTGATCTGCCCGACAAGACTGCCGCTCCCACCGTTCTGGTGGGAGTGGACTTTGGCCTGCCCCATTTCGACAGCGAGTTGGAGGAACTGGGGCTGCTGGCCGAGACTGCTGGCCTGAAGCCGGTCGCCCGTATCACCTGCAAACGTCGTGCGCCGGATGCGGCCCTGTTCGTCGGCAGCGGCAAGGCCGACGAAATCAAGCTGCTGGCGCAGCAACTCGGTGCGACCGAGGTGCTGTTCGACCAATCCTTGAGCCCGGCCCAGCAACGCAACCTTGAGCGGCATCTCGAGTTGCCGGTCAACGACCGCACCCTGCTGATCCTGGAAATCTTCGCCCAGCGCGCCCGCAGCCATGAAGGCAAGCTGCAGGTGGAGCTGGCGCGCCTGCAGTACCTCAGCACGCGCTTGGTGCGACGCTGGTCGCACCTGGAGCGCCAGACTGGCGGTGCCGGTGTGCGTGGCGGCCCGGGTGAGAAGCAGATCGAGCTGGACCGCCGCATGATCAATGAGGCCATCAAACGCACCAAGGAACGCCTGGTCAAGGTCAAGCGTCAGCGCCAGACGCAGCGGCGCCAGCGCGAGCGGCGCGACGCTTTCAACATTTCTCTCGTCGGCTACACCAATGCCGGCAAGTCCACGCTGTTCAACGCGCTCGTGAAAGCGCGCGCCTATGCGGCCGACCAGCTGTTTGCCACCCTGGATACCACCACGCGCCAGCTCTATCTGGGCGAGGCGGGCCGCTCGGTGTCGCTGTCCGACACCGTCGGTTTCATCCGTGACCTGCCCCATGGCCTGATCGACGCCTTCCAGGCCACCTTGCAGGAGGCGGTCGATGCCGACCTGCTGCTGCATGTGGTCGACGCCTCGAACCCGAACTTTCCGGAGCAGATCGCCGAGGTGCAGCGCGTGCTGGCCGAGATCGGGGCCGATACGATCCCGCAGGTGCTGGTGTTCAACAAGCTCGATGCCCTCGACGAGACCCGCCGGCCGCCGCAGCTGGAAGACAGTTACGAGCTCGATGGCATACCGACGCCGCGGGTCTTCGTCAGTGCCCGCCGGGGAGAGGGGCTGCCGGCCCTGCGTCAGCTGCTGGCGCAACGGGCCAGCGCGGCGGCTCAGGAATTACCCGAAACGTCGGGGGCGCTTTGCAGCGACAATCCTCCCAGCCCCTCCTGATTAGGCACAATCCGGCCTCAGAGCGAAAAGAGACGACACGATGAAACGACAAGCAAGCGCCATACGCTGGTCATCCTGGCCCAGCCGCATCCGGGGCATGTTCAACCTGAACGATCCGCGCTGGGGTCGTGGTGACGACAAGCCAGCCGATGGCGGCAAGCCTGAGCAGCCTGCCCGGCCCGAACCCGAAACGCCCCCGCCGCAGCATGGCCAGGGGCGGGGGCCGAACCAGGGACCGCCGGATCTGGACGAGCTCTGGCGCGACTTCAACCGCAAGCTCGGCGGCCTGTTTGGTGGCGGCGCCGGTCGCGGCGGTCGTGGGGCCGGCAATGGTGGCGGGGGCTTCCAACCAGACATGAAGAGTGCCGGCATCGGCGTCGGCCTGATCGCGGCTGTGGTGCTGCTGATCTGGCTCGGTACCGGCTTTTTCATCGTGCAGGAAGGCCAGCAAGCCGTCATCACCCAGTTCGGCAGGTACAAGTCCACGGTCGGTGCCGGTTTCAACTGGCGGCTGCCATACCCGATCCAGCGCCATGAGCTGGTGTTCGTGACCCAGATCCGCTCGGTCGATGTCGGCCGTGACACGGTGATCAAGGCCACCGGCCTGCGCGAGTCGGCCATGCTGACCGAGGACGAGAACATCGTCGAGATCAAGTTTGCCGTGCAGTACCGCCTGAACGACGCCCGTGCCTTCCTGTTCGAGAGCAAGAGCCCCGGCGATGCCGTGGTGCAGGCCGCCGAGACGGCGGTGCGTGAGGTGGTGGGCAAGATGAAGATGGACTCTGCCTTGTCGGAGGAGCGTGACCAGATCGCGCCCCGGGTGCGTACGCTGATGCAGACCATCCTGGACCGCTACAAGGTTGGTATTGAAGTGGTGGGCATCAACCTGCAACAGGGTGGTGTGCGTCCGCCCGAGCAGGTGCAGGCCGCTTTCGACGACGTGCTCAAGGCGGGGCAGGAGCGCGAACGCGCCAAGAACGAGGCCGAGGCCTATGCCAACGACGTGGTGCCGCGTGCCCTGGGTACCGCCTCGCGTCTGAAGGAGGAGGCCGAGGCCTACAAGGCGCGTATCGTGGCGCAGGCGCAGGGTGATGCGCAACGCTTCCGCGCCATCCTGGCTGAGTACCAGAAGGCGCCGCAGGTCACGCGTGACCGTCTCTACCTGGAGACCATGCAGCAGATCTATGGCAATGTGACCAAGGTGCTGGTGGAGTCGCGCCAGGGCTCCAACCTGCTGTACCTGCCGCTGGACAAGATCATGCAGCTCAGCGCCAGCGAGGCTGCGGCCCAGCCGGTCGTCCCGGCGCCAGCCGCCTCGACCCTGCCGCCGGCACCAGCGCCTTCGTCGCTGGACGCCCGCACCCGCGACGGCGCCCGTTCGCGCGACCGTGAAACCCGATAGGAGCCCAGTATGAACCGGGTTGGATTCGTCATTTCTTCGCTGCTGGTGCTGTTGGCGCTGGCCAGTTCCATGCTGTTCGTGGTCGACCAGCGGCAGTTTGGCGTGGTGTATGCCTTGGGTCAGATCAAGGAAGTCATTACCGAGCCGGGGCTCAACATCAAGCTGCCGCCGCCGTTCCAGAACGTGACCTACATCGACAAGCGCTTGTTGACGCTCGACAGCACCGACACCGAGCCGATGCTGACGGCCGAGAAGCAGCGCGTGGTGATCGACTGGTATGTACGCTGGCGCATCACCGATCCCACCGAATACATCCGCAACGTGGGTCTGAACGAGGCGGCCGGTGCCAGTCAGCTCAACCGTGTGGTGCGCAATGCCTTCCAGGAAGAGATCAACAAGCGCACGGTGAAGGAGCTGCTCTCGCTCAAGCGCGAGGCGCTCATGGCCGACGTCAAGGCCGAGGTGCTGGACAAGGTGCGTGGCGGCAAGCCCTGGGGCATCGATGTGGTGGACGTGCGCATCACGCGTGCCGACTACGTGGACGCCATCACCGAGTCGGTCTACCGCCGTATGGAGGCCGAGCGCAAGCGCGTGGCCAACGAACTGCGCTCCACCGGCGGTGCCGAGGGTGAGAAGATCCGCGCCGACGCCGACCGCCAGCGCGAGATCACCATTGCCAACGCCTACCGTGACGCACAGAAGATCAAGGGTGAGGGCGATGCCGAGGCGGCACGCATCTACGCCGATGCCTTCGGTCGGGATCCGGCTTTCGCCCAGTTCTACCGCAGCCTGGAGGCCTACAAGGCCAGCTTCGGCAAGAAGAGCGACGTGATGGTGGTGGACCCGAGCAGTTCCGACTTTTTCAAGGTCTTCCGCGGCCAGGGCCCGGCCGGCGCCAAGAAGTAAGGCGTGGGCAGCGACGTCTTCTGGCTGGCGCTGGCCATGGTGCTGGTGATCGAGGGGTTGTTTCCCTTCGTGTCACCGGGCGGCTGGCGCCGCATGTTTGCGCAGATCCTGCAGCTGACGGACGGCCAGATCCGCTTCTTCGGCCTGTGCAGCATCGCCGCCGGGTTGGTGTGGCTGTGGTGGCAACTGCCCTGAGCTGAATCCCGTGCCGGGCGCCGGCGCCCTGCCGGTGGCGGGAACCGGGCTCCAAGCCCGGTAAAATCACGTTTTTAACAGCACCCCCCAATTCCATGTCTGCCTGGGTCCTGCCGGATCACATTGCCGATGTCTTGCCTTCCGAGGCGCGCCACATCGAAGAACTACGCCGCGATTTGCTGGACATGGCGCGCTGCTATGGCTACGAGCTGGTCATGCCGCCGCTGCTGGAGCACCTGACCTCCCTGCTGACGGGCACCGGGCAGGCACTCAACCTGCAGACCTTCAAGCTGGTCGACCAGCTGTCCGGCCGCTCCATGGGCCTGCGCGCCGACACCACCCCGCAGGTGGCCCGCATCGACGCCCACCTGCTGAATCGCCGCGGCGTGGCCCGCCTGTGCTACTGCGGCCCGGTGGTGCACACGCGCCCGGCCAGCCCGCATGCCACGCGCGAGCCCTTGCAGTTCGGTGCCGAGATCTACGGCCACGCCGGCCTGGAGGCCGACCTGGAAGCCCTGCAGCTGGCGCTGGATTGCCTGAAAGCGGTGCGGCTGCCGTCCTTCACCGTCGACATGGCCGATGTCCGCATCGTCAGCGCGCTGCTCGCCGAGGTCAGCCTGGATGCCGAGACGCGGGCCCAGGTGCACGCCGCCCTGGGGGCCAAGGACGTCACCACGCTGACGCAGATCACCCGCGATTTCCCCGCCGCCTCGCGCCAGGGCCTGCTGGCGTTGCTGGACCTGTATGGCGACGTGACGGTGCTGGACAAGGCCGAAAAAGTGCTTCCGTCCCTGCCAGCGGTGCGCGAGTCGCTATCAAATTTGAAGTGGCTGGCCAGCCAGCTGGAAGACACGCCGCTGAGCTTCGACCTGGCCGACCTGCGCGGCTACGCCTATTACAGCGGCGTGCGCTTCGCCGTGTATGCCGAGGGCGTCAGCGATGCGCTGCTGCGCGGCGGCCGTTACGACGAGGTGGGGGCCGTGTTCGGCCGCAAGCGCCCGGCCGTGGGCTTCAGCCTGGACCTCAAGACCCTGGTGGGTGCCGTGGCCGCGCGGCCGCTGCGCGCCGCCATCCGGGCCCCGTGGGGCGAGTCGCCGGCGCTGCGCCAGGCGATCGCCCGTCTGCGCGGGCAGGGCGAAACCGTGGTCTGCGTGCTGCCGGGCCACGAGAGTGAGATTGACGAGTTCCAGTGCGACCGGGAGCTGACGGAAGTTGCCGGGCAGTGGGTAGTAAGCGCGATTTGAGCCATCAGAGAAAACCGAAATGAATGCAACCAAAGGACGTAACGTCGTTGTCGTGGGTACCCAGTGGGGCGACGAAGGCAAGGGCAAGCTGGTCGACTGGCTGACCGAGTTTGCCCAGGGCGTGGTGCGCTTCCAGGGCGGCCACAATGCCGGCCACACGCTGGTCATCAACGGCGTGAAGACCGCGCTGCACCTGATCCCCAGCGGCATCATGCGCCCGGGCGTCAAGTGCTACATCGGCAACGGCGTGGTGCTGTCGGCGGCCAAGCTGTTCGAGGAGATCGAAGGGCTGGAGAAGGCCGGTGTCGAGGTGCGTTCCCGCCTGCGCATCTCCGAGGCCTGTCCGCTGATCCTGCCGTTCCATGCGGCGCTGGACGTGGCGCGCGAGGCGGCGCGCGAGCAGGGCGGCACCGAGAAGATCGGTACCACCGGCCGTGGCATCGGCCCGGCCTACGAAGACAAGATCGCCCGCCGCGCCCTGCGCGTGCAGGACCTGAAGTACCCCGAGCGCTTCGCCGCCAAGCTCAAGGAACTGCTGACGCTGCACAACCATGTGCTGACCAGCTTTCTGGGGTCGAAGAACTTCGCCTTCCCCGATGCGCTCAAGCCCTACATCCAGGACGGCCAGGTGCAGTTCGAACCGGTCTATGCCGAGGCCATGCGCCACGCCGAACTGCTGACGCCCATGATGGCCGACGTCTCGCGCGAGCTCAACGAAGCCAACCGCAACGGTGCCAACCTGCTGTTCGAAGGTGCGCAGGGCACGTTGCTCGACGTCGACCACGGAACCTACCCGTACGTGACGTCCAGCAACTGCGTGGCCGGCAATGCCGCAGCCGGTTCTGGCGTCGGTCCGGGCCTGTTGCACTACATCCTGGGCATCACCAAGGCCTATTGCACCCGCGTCGGTGGCGGCCCGTTCCCGACCGAACTTGACTGGGAAACCCCGGGCACGCCGGGCTACCACATGAGCACCGTGGGTGCCGAGAAGGGCGTGACCACCGGCCGTTCGCGTCGCTGCGGCTGGTTTGACGCCGCGCTGCTCAAGCGCAGCGCCCAGGTCAACGGCCTGACCGGCCTGTGCCTGACCAAGCTCGACGTGCTCGACGGTTTGAAGGAGCTGCAGCTGTGCACTGCCTACGAGCTCGACGGCGAGACCATCGACATCCTGCCCATGGGCGCGGACGAGATTGCACGCTGCAAGCCGATCTACGAGACCCTGCCCGGCTGGAGCGAGAGCACCGTGGGCGTGACGCAGTACGACAAGCTGCCGATCAATGCGCGCCTGTACCTGCAGCGCATCGAGCAGGTGACCGGCGTACCGATCCACCTGATCTCGACCAGTCCGGACCGCGACCACACCATCATGATGCGGCATCCGTACGTCGCCGACTGAAGCATTTGAACGAAAAGTGGCTGTCGAGCTTTTCAATAAAGCGCTGACAGCTATCAAAACAGGAGCAGACGGATGTTGACCGAAGACGGCAAACATTTGTACGTAAGCTACGGCGAGTACCACAACCTGGTCGAGAAGCTGGCCATCAAGATCCACCAGTCCGGCTGGGCCTTCGACACCATCCTGTGCCTGGCGCGCGGCGGCATGCGGCCGGGCGACATCCTTTCTCGCATCTTCGACAAGCCGCTGGCCATCATGTCCACCAGCTCTTACCGCGCCGAAGCGGGCACGGTACAGGGGCATCTGGACATTGCCAAATACATCACCACGCCCCAGGGTGAGATCGCTGGCCGCGTGCTGCTGGTCGACGACCTGGCCGACTCGGGCCACACCCTGCAGGCGGTGGTCAAGATGCTGCGTGAGCGTTACTCGCCCATCACCGAGCTGCGCACCGCCGTGATCTGGACCAAGGGCGTTTCGGCCTTCCAGCCCGACTACTCGGTCGAGTACCTGCCCACCAACCCTTGGATCCACCAGCCCTTCGAGGTCTATGACCGCATGCGCATCGAGGACGTGCTGGACAAATGGAAGGTGTGACCCACCCCCGACTCTCGCCCACTGCGTGTGGCTCGCATCCCCCCTCAAGGGGGCGCACCCAGCGGCCCGGCTGAGCCGGTTCCGCGGGTGCCCGCGATGAAGACAGACCCGCTTCGCACGGTTCGCGTTAAGCTCAGCGTCCTTGCTTCCAAGGCACTCCATGAGCGACAAGACCACTGGCCTGATCCACCATCCCTACGTGCCGCCTGAGGGATTTGCGGCGCCGCAGCCAGCGGTGCACAAGGCCTCGACGGTGTTCTTTCCCAACGTGGCGGCGCTGCGCAGCCGCGAGTGGAAGGACAAGACGGGCTATACCTACGGCCTGCACGGCACGCCCACCACCTACCTGCTGGAAGAGCGCCTGTGTGCGCTGGAGGGCGGCGCGCAGTGCATCCTGGTGCCCAGCGGGCTGGCGGCGATTGCCAATGTCGGCCTGTCGCTGCTCAGCAGCGGTGACGAAGTGCTGATCCCCGACAACGCCTATGGCCCCAACAAGGCGCTGGTCGAGGGTGAACTCCAGGCCTGGGGCGTAAGCCACCAGTACTACGACCCCATGGACCCGCAGGACCTGGCACGTCGCATCGGCCCGAAGACCAAGCTGGTCTGGCTGGAAGCGGCCGGCTCCGTGACATTGGAATTTCCGGACCTGGTCCGCCAGGTGCGCATTTGCCGCGACGCCGGCGTGCTGTGCGCGCTGGACAACACTTGGGGTGCCGGTCTGGCCTTCAACCCTTTCGACCTCAATGGCGACGGTACGGGCACGCTGGCGGTCGACATCTCGGTCCATGCGCTCACCAAATACCCCAGCGGCGGCGGTGATGTGCTGATGGGCTCCATCGTCACACGCGACGAGGCGCTGCACATCCGCCTCAAGCTCACCCACATGCGCCTTGGTCTGGGCGTTGGCGCCAACGACGCCGAGGCGGTGCTGCGCTCGCTGCCCAGCCTCTCGTTGCGCTACGCGGCGCATGACCGCACGGCGCGCGCCTTGGCGCACTGGTGCTGTGCGCGGCCCGAGTTCGCCCAAGTGTTGCACCCGGCTTTGCCGGACTCGCCTGGCCACGCGCACTGGCAGGCCTTGTGCGGTGACGGGGAAGGGCGGGCGGCCGGCCTGTTCAGCGTGCTCTTCGATGCGCGTTACACCCAGGCCCAGGTGGATGCCTTCTGCAATGCACTTCGCCTGTTCAAGCTGGGGTACAGCTGGGGCGGGCCGATCAGTC
>JAYRLJ010000063.1:0-6415 GCA_041905305.1 Hylemonella sp.
ACGCTGAACGAAACCATCGCGCAGGAGTGCATCTACAGCCTGCCCCGTGACGGCAAGAACATCGAGGGAGCCAGTGCACGGTTTGCCGAGGTGATCGTCAGCGCCTGGGGAAACAGCCGTGCCGGCGCCCGCGTGGTTTCTGACCAGGGCGACTTCGTGACCGCCCAGGCTGTCTTCCATGATCTGGAGAAGAACGTCGCCATCACCTACGAAGTGCAACGCCGCATCGTGGACCGTCAGGGTCGTCGCTTCAAGCCCGACATGATCGGCGTGACCGCGAACGCCGCCTGCTCCATCGCCTTGCGTAACGCCATCCTGAAGGGCGTGCCGAAGGCCTTCTGGTCCGACCTCTACGAGCAGGCCCGCCAGACCGCCATTGGTGACGTGCAGACGCTGGCCAACCGCCGCTCCAGAGCCTTGGCTGTGCTGCAGAAGATGGGCGTCCAGCCTGCCCAGGTCTTCGCATTCCTCAACATCACCGGTGAAGAAGACATGACCCTGGAACACCTGGGCACCTTGTACGGCATCACGACCGCCATCCGCGATGGAGACACCACGCCCGAGCAGGCGTTCAGCAAGGCCGCGGCCGACACCGTGGACTCTGAAACGCTGGCCCAGTTGGTGGCTGGCATCAACCAAGCCGAAACCGTGGAGGCCGTCGAAGCCTGCCGCCTGGCCGCGCTGGACAGCATCAAGTCGCTGAAGGATGACGGCGCCATCAAGGCCATCAACAAGGCCGCCCAAGACCGCAAGGACGCACTCAAATGAAGATCATCGACTTCCCCCAAGGCTCGTCTGAATGGCTGGCCTCCCGGGCGGGGATTGCCACCGCCAGCGAGTTCAGCTCAATCATGGCCAAGATCAAGTCAGGAGAGGCAGCCGAGCGTCGGAACTACCGCGCCAAACTGGTGGTGGAGCGGCTGACAAAGAAGCCCGTCCAGACTTTCCAGAGCGCCGCTATGAAGCAGGGCCAGGAACGTGAGCCCGATGCCCGCATGGCCTACATGGTGCGGACTGGCGCGGTGGTCGAGCAGGTTGGACTGTGCCGGCATGACGAGCTGGAGGCCGGAGCCTCGCCTGATGGGCTGATCGGCACCGACGGCGGTCTTGAGATCAAGTGCCCAGAGCTGGCCGCACATCTGGCCTATCTGCGCATGAAGGCCGAGCCTCCCGAATACACCTGGCAGATCCAGGGCGGGATGTGGATCACTGGCCGGCAGTGGTGGGACTTCGTTTCCTACAACCCCGACTTCCCCGAGCACCTGCAGCTGGTCGTGCGCCGCATCCGGCGCGACGAAGCGGCCATCGAGCAACTGGCCGCCGAAGTGGCCAAGTTCATGGACGAGGTGCGAGCAGAGGAACAGCAAGTTCGCAGCCTTCCATTGGCTGCCTGACCCCATACCGGGATGAAGTAGCCCAAGCGGATTTTCATTCTTTGCCGCAAAGGCTCCGGAGTAGTAGCCGGCATCCCGGCCTTTTCACCACGAACCCAAGGAGCACCAAGTCCATGAACAGCTTCCTCTACTGGCTGACCGGCCTCCTGCCCTGCCGGATCATCAGCGACGACGGCGCCCCGTACCTGGAGCGGTACTACCTCTTTACCCTGCTGGGCGTGCGGTTCTACCTGCACCGGTTTGTTGGCAGTGACCCGGACCGGGGCCTGCATGACCACCCCTGGCCGTGGGCCGGCAGCGTCGTTCTGCATGGGTGGTACTTCGAGGAACGCCGCAAGGGCCTGCACAAGGTCCGCTGGTTGAACTGGCTCACGGGTGACAGCTTCCATCGAGTCATTCTTCCGCTTGATAGCTGGGACAAGTTCACGCCCTGCTGGACCCTCTTCTTCCACCGCGCAGCCTACACCAAGCCCTGGGGATTCCTGCGCCAGACGGATTCCGAAAGCGTTATGCGGGTGTGGGTGCCATTCAACTACCCGAAAGATGGTGCTGGCACGCCGGGGGCATGGTGGAACCAGGTGCCCATTGGGAAGTTGGAACCTCGGAGGGCTCCGAAATGACCACGAACGACAACTGCGCGAGGCGCTTGTGATCGCCAACGCACTGCAAAACGCCATCACAGAAGAACTCGCCGCCAGCAAGCAAGAGACGAATGCAAAGCCATCATATCCACCAGATGATGGGCCGCTAACTGACGAGCAAATAGCGGCTATAAAAAAAGCCACTAGCAAGCAAGAGCCGAAGGCATGCAAGCGGTGCGGCGGTTCTGGCGAGGACCAGCCCTATATCGCCGCCAGCCATGACGGCCCCGAGCAACCCGCTGCGCTGTGTGCGAGTTGTAATGGCAGCGGGTGGGCCAGCAAGCAAGAGCCGCAAGCGCAGGCAGAGCCGGAAGTGGTGGCGGTTGCAGACGGTTCATTTAATTGCAACGCGGGGCTTGGGCAAGAACTCATCACCCTGCAATCTCACCGTGAAGCGATGGCGAAACTAAAAGCAGAGCGCCGCGAACTACTGATTGATAACGAACGGTTACGGGGCAAAGCAGCCACAGCAGAAAAGTGGAAAGGTATTGCTGAAGCTATGGGTAGCAAGCAACACCGCGAAGCCGCCGCCATGCTGGAAGCGCAGCCTGCCGAGCAGGCGAATGGTCGTGAGGCGGTGGCGGTTTTCAAAGGACGAAGGCTAACCCCGTTTGGAACAAGAGAGTTTTGGGGGTGGCTTTCTGATGGCGTTGAAGATTTGCCAGATGGGACGCCCCTCTACACCACCCCACCCGCCCAGCCTGCGCGGGAATGGGTTGGGCTGACGGAGCCTGAGCGCCTTCAAATCGTGCAGAACCACTGTCTGAACGTAGGCAACTGGACGCAAAACGGTAGAAGCGTATCCGTTGCGGTCGAATCCAAGCTGCGCGAGAAGAACGCCGGACAGCATGCGACCATCAAACTTGTCAGCGCCTACAAGGCCGATCTTGACGCCAGCAAGCGTGATGCGATGGACGACGCGAGGCGATTTCTTGCCGACACAGGGATTGATGCAGGCGAAAACCCACCCAACAAGACCCTGTACGTCATCATGGCGCGGCACGGCCTGAACATGGTCGTTGGCGAGGATATGAAGCGCCTGCTGGACTATGGGCGCGATGTCTGGCGCAAGGCAACAGCCGACAAGGCTGGCGGGGATGATCATGTGCGACCTGCAATTTGGGTGAACGGATTGGATCTTTCCAAGATTTTGTCGGGCGACCCCACTCTTCGACTGGATGCGATGCCCGATGAAGGGATGCGCAACGCTCGTTATCCTGACGGCAGCAAATACTATGACACTCCGCTCTACACCCGCCCACAGCCGCAAGCCGCCGTGCCTGATGGCTATGTGCTGGTGCCGGTGGAGCCTACGCGGGAAATGATTAAGGCAGGTGCACGCTGTGCGTCGTCAAATATGTGCTGGCGCGAAATGCTCGCCGACGCACCGAAACCGCAGGAGGCCGGCCAGTGAACGACCTCCTGACGCTCCAGGACATTGCGGACATGCACCACTGCTCAATCAGGCATGCCAGGGATGTGATCGTGCGCCTGCCCGGGTTCCCGGCCGAAGCTCCAACCTCCACGCCCAGGAACAGGCTGTGGCTGCGCAGGGAGGTCAGGGCCTTCCTGAACCGGAAGCCGGAGCAGAATCGCGGGCAGAATCCCGCAAGATTCACGCACACCGCCACGCAGGCCGCATAAACACTAGCATTCGATTCCGGCCCCGGGCACCACCCCCTTGAGTAACCAGTTCGTTTGCACTCACGAACCGGCACGCCCAAGGCGGCATGTGAAGCGCACTTCGTGCGCGGGTTTCGATGCCGGCCCCGGACACCGCACCCTCTTTTCTTCGAAGGCTGGTCCGCTCGAACCGGCGCGACCGCTCCCGCTTCGTCAACCTACTGCTTGCAAGCCCTCACGCACCGTGGGGTAGCGCAGCCGCACCCGCAACTCCACCTTCATGCGCCGGTTTTTCAGCCGACGCGACTCGCTCATGAAGCTCAAGAGCATCAGCGGCAGCTTGTCCTGCGCCGTGCTGCGCGGCACGCGCGGCGGGCGGGGCAGGCCGTAGAGGTCGGCCGCCAGATCGAAGTAGTCGCCCATCTTCAGCACCGTGTCGTCGTTGACGTTGTAGACGCGCTGCGGCGCGCCACGCCACAGCGCAGCCACACAGGCGCGCGCCAGGTCGTCGGCATGGATGTGGTTGGTGTAGACGTCGTCCTCGGCCGTGAGTACCGGCGTGCCCTTGCGCAGGCGCTCGCGCGGCGTGCCGCCCTCGCGGTCCGGTGCGTAGATGCCGGGAATACGCAGCACACTGGCGCTCGTACCGCCACTGCGGCCATAGAAGCGCACCGTCTGCTCGGCCACCACGCGACGCTGCCCGCGTGGGGTGTGCGGGCGCGCCGGTCGCGCTTCACTGACCCAGGCACCGCCACAGTCGCCATAGACGCCGCTGGTGGAGCCGTAGACCAGCTGGGCCGGCAGGCTGCGCCGGTGCAGCGCCTGCGTCAGCGCACGGGTGCGCGGATCGCCCCAGCCCTCGCCGGGCGGGGGCGCCAGGTGCAGCACGCGCGTGGCCAGGCCGGCCAGGCGACGCACGGTGGCCGGCTGGTCGAGATTGCCCACCAGCGGCGTGATGCCGCGCGTACGCAGTTCAGCCCGGCGATCAGGCGAGGAGGTCAGCGCCAACAGCCGCACACGCGGCCGCAGCGCCCGTGCCGCGCGCAAACCGACGTCGCCACAGCCGACGACGAGCACGCGCTCGCGGCGAAAGCGCGCCGGCAGGGCACCGAGAGGGGTCTGGTTTGAAGGCAAAATTCCAACCTTTGTGTACAGATTTGTTCAAGGATAGCGAAAAGATGTCGAGCAGCGAGCAAGCCTTCCAGGTGACCGTCCAGCCCAGCGGCCGCAGTTTCAGCGTCAGCGGCGGCGAAGCCATCCTGGCAGCCGGTATCCGCCAGGGCGTCGGCCTGCCCTATGGCTGCAAGGACGGCGCCTGCGGCTCTTGCAAGTGCAGGAAGCTTTCCGGCACCGTGGTGCACGGCCCGCACCAGGAGAAGGCGCTGAGTGCGGCCGAGGAAGCCGCCGGCCTGGTGCTGACCTGTTGCGCCGTACCGCAGAGCGACGTCGTACTGGAGTCGCGCCAGGTGACGGAAGAAGGCGCCTTCCCCATCCGCAAGATGCCGGTGCGCGTCAACCAGTTGGAAAAGAAGTCGGACGACGTCATGCTGCTGCGCCTGCAACTACCCGCCAACGACAGCTTTGTCTTTCATGCCGGCCAGTATGTGGAGTTCATCCTGCGCGACGGCGCGCGCCGCAGCTATTCCATGGCCAACGCGCCGCACACGCTGGCCGCTGCCCGCGCGGCCACGCCCCCGGTCGGCCCCAGCATCGAGCTGCACATCCGCCACATGCCCGGCGGCAAGTTCACCGACCATGTGTTCGGCGCCATGAAGGAAAAGGAAATCCTGCGCGTCGAAGGGCCGTTCGGCAGCTTCTTCCTGCGCGAAGACTCGGCCAAGCCCATCGTGCTGCTGGCCTCGGGCACCGGCTTTGCACCGATCAAGGCCATTCTGGAGCACATGCAACACAAGGGCATCACGCGCCCGGTGACGCTGTATTGGGGTGGCCGCCGCCCGGCCGATCTCTACCTGCACGACTGGGTGGTGCAGAAGGCGGCCGAGATGCCCAACCTGAGTTATGTGCCGGTGGTGTCGGACGCCTTGCCGGACGACCACTGGCACGGCCGCACCGGCTTCGTACACCAGGCCGTGCTGCAGGACATCCCCGACCTGTCAGGCCACCAGGTCTATGCCTGCGGCGCGCCCATCGTGGTGGAGTCGGCGCGACGCGATTACGCCAAGGCAGGATTGCCGGACGAGGAGTTCTACGCCGATTCCTTCACCAGCGAAGCTGACAAACATGGCGCGTAGCGCCATGTTTGCGGCGCAGGCTAACTTTGCATGGCAAAGTTAAGGCGCACAAGCGCCGACCACAGCCATAAGCGTGGCACGTAACGCCAGCCACTCAGGAGCACCCATGAAACGCAGAACCCTCGTCCTCTCCGCCGCCCTGGCCCCGTTCGCCAGCATTGCCCAGCAAGCCCGCCCCATCCGGCTGGTCGTACCCTACGCCCCCGGCGGCCCGATCGACATCACCGCGCGCGCGCTGGCCGAGCGCGTGAAGGACACGCTGGGCACGGTCGTCATCGAGAACCGTCCCGGTGCCGGCGGCAACATCGGTGCCGATGCGGTGGCCAAGGCAACACCCGACGGCCTGACCATCGGCATTGCCGCCGTGGCCACCCATGCGATCAACCCCTGGCTTTACAGCCGCATGCCCTACAACGCGGCCACCGACTTCGCACCCATCACGCAAATGCTGCGCGTGCCCAACGTGCTGGTGATGAATGCCGAGACGGCCAAGCGGCTGCACATC
>JAYRLJ010000063.1:6428-12575 GCA_041905305.1 Hylemonella sp.
AACCTGAAAGACCTGATCACCTACGCCAAGGCCAACCCGGGCCGTCTGAATTACGGCAGCGGCGGCAATGGCAGCGCCGGCCACCTGGCGGGCGAGATGTTCAAGGCGCAGGCCGGCATCTTTGCCGTGCACATTCCCTACAACGGTGGCAACCCCGCGCAGCTGGCGCTGCTCAGCGGCCAGGTGGATTTCAACATCGACAACCTGGCCACTGCCGCACCCAACATCCGCAGCGGCAAGCTCAAGGCGCTTGCCGTCACCACGCTGCAGCGCTCGCCCGCGTTGCCGGAGGTACCGCCCATGGCCGACACGCTCAAGGGCTTTGCCATCGACACCTGGTGGGGCCTGGTGGCTCCCGCTGCCACGCCGAAGGACGTGATTGCGAAGCTGAACCAGGCCTTCGTTGCTGCACTGAAGGCACCGGAAACCCAGAGCCGCTTCGCGGCCCTGATGGCCGAGCCGGTGCCGAGCACACCGGAAGAGTTCGGCGCCTTCATGCAGCGCGAACGGGCGCGCTACGAACGCGTGGTGAAGGCCTCCGGCGCCAAGGTGGACTGAGACTTCAAGTCTTTTTGGCCTTCAATCCTTGCCCATCCAGCGTCATAAGCTATCAATTCGATAGCTGATGTGCGCAGCAAATCAGAGTTCCAAGCTGTCGGCGATCGCCTTGATGCCGGCCTTGGCGCAGGACTCGTCGGCCTCGCCGCCCGGCCCGCCGGAAACGCCGATGGCACCCACCAGCGTGCCGCCGCCCTCGATCGGCAAGCCGCCACCGGCGGCAATCACACGCGGGTGGTTGCGGATGCCGCTCATCGGCTTGCCGGCCTGGGTGTCCTTTCCGAACTCCAGCGTCGAGGTCTTGAAGCTCGCCGCCGTCCAGGCCTTGTTGATCGCGATGTCAGGCGTGTGCGGGCCGGCATAGCGGTCGCGCAGCAGCACCTGCACCAGGCCATTGCGGTCAGTGACCGCCACGGCCGCCTGAAAGCCCTGCTTGCGGCAAGACTCCAACGCGGCCTGCGCGGCCTTGAGCGCCGCCTCCGGCGTCAAGGTCTTGGTCTGGAACACGGCGTCCTGCGCCAGTGCGCTGCCGGCCAGACCGAGGGCGATGAGGGCAAGGGTGATGCGTTTCATGGATCCTCCTAGGGGTATACACAGAACACGCATCGTAGACCGCACGCGCTGCAGCCGTCCCGCAAACCTGAGCAGGGCGCTACGTTATTCGCCCAGGTAGGCCGCGCGTACCGCCGGGTCGTGCAGCAGGTTCTGCGCCAGGCCGTTGAGCGTCAGCAGGCCGGACTCCATGACATAGCCGCGGTCGGCAATGGCCAGCGCACGGCTGGCGTTCTGTTCCACCAGCAAGATGGTGACGCCCTGCGCCGCGACGTCGCGGATGACCTCGAAGATCTTGTCCACCATCACCGGCGACAGGCCCATGGATGGCTCGTCGAGCAGCAGCAGTCTGGGCTGGCTCATGAGTGCACGCGCCATGGCCAGCATCTGCTGCTCGCCGCCCGACAAGGTGCCGGCCAGCTGGCTGTGGCGCTCCTTCAGGCGCGGGAACAGGGCATACATCTTCTCGATGTCCTGCACGATGCCGCCACGGTCGTTGCGGCTGTAGGCGCCCATCTGCAGGTTCTCGGCAATGCTCATGCGCGTGAACACGCCGCGTCCTTCCGGCACCATGGCCAGGCCCTGGCGCACCAGATCCCAGGCACCCTGCCCGGCCAGCGGTCGACCCAGGTACTGCACGTCACCAGCGCACGGCAGCGTGCCGGTGACGGCCTTCATGGTGCTGGTCTTGCCTGCGCCGTTCGACCCGATCAGGCACACCAGTTCACCGGCGCGCACCTCGAAATCGATGCCCTTGACGGCCTGGATGCCCCCGTAGGCCACCTTCAGGCCGCGCACCTGCAGCAACACCTGCTTGTCTGCTGCCTCACTCATGCGGTTTGCTCCTGTGCCACCGGGGCACCATGTCCGTTGCCGTGGCCGAGGTAGGCCTCGATCACCTGCGCGTTGCGTTGCACTTCGGCCGGCGTGCCTTGCGCGATCTGCTTGCCGTGATCGAGCACGGTAACGCGGTCGCACAGGCCCATGACCAACTTGACGTCGTGCTCGATCAGCAGCACAGTGCGGCCGTCCTGGCGGATGCGGTCGATCAGCTCGCGCAGCTGCACCTTCTCGGTGGCGTTCATGCCGGCGGCCGGCTCGTCCAGTGCCAGCAGCTGTGGCTCGGTGGCCAGGGCGCGGGCGATCTCGAGCCGACGTTGGTCGCCGTAGCTCAGCGTGCGCGCCTTGTAGTCAGCCAGGTGCGGAATGCCAACGTAGGCCAGCAGTTCGCGTGCACGCGCGGTGATCGCGGCCTCTTCGGCGCGGAAGGCCGCGGTGCGGAAGATCGCCCCCAGCAGGCCCGAGCCGCTGCGGATGTGACGACCGACCATCACGTTCTCCAGCGCGGTCATCTCCGCAAACAGGCGGATATTCTGGAAGGTACGCGCAATGCCGGTGCGCGCCACCTCGTGCACCGCCGTAGGTTGATAAGCCCGGCCGGCCAGCTCGAAGCGGCCACTGTCCGGCGCGTACAGGCCGGTGATGACATTGAAGAAGGTGGTCTTGCCAGCGCCGTTGGGGCCGATCAGGCCGTAGACCTGGCCGCGCTGGATCTGCAGGCCCACATCGCTCAACGCCTGCAGGCCACCGAAGCGCTTGCTGACGCCGCTGACATTCAGGAGCACATCGGTCATGACGCGTCTCCCTTGGTCGGCAGCGACTTGCCATGCTCGGGCGCCGGCCACAGGCCGCGCGGGCGCAGCAGCATGACGCCGATCATGGCCAGCGCGATCAGCAGCTGGCGCAGGATGGAGGCATCCAGGCGCCCGTCTGTCATCGCCTGCAGCGGGCCGGCCACGTAGCGCAGCACTTCGGGCAAGGCCGCCAGCAGCACGGCGCCGAGAATGACACCCGGCAGGTGCCCCAGCCCCCCCAGTACCACCATGGCAACGATCATCACCGACTCCATCAGGCTGAAGGACTCGGGCGAGATGAAGCCCTGGAAAGCAGCGAACATGGCACCGGAGACACCGCCGAAGGTGGCGCCCATGCCAAAGGCCAGAAGCTTCATGTTGCGCGTGTTGATGCCCATGGCCTTGGCAGCAATCTCGTCCTCGCGGATCGCCATCCAGGCGCGGCCGATGCGTGACAGCTCCAGCCGGTGGCAGATGACGACACTGACCACCACCAACACCAGGAACAGGTAGTAGTAGAGCGTGACCGAAGAAATGTCGTAGCCGAACAGGTTGAGCTTCTTGCCGAGGTCAAAGCCGAAGAACTTGATGGAGTCGATCTGCCCCAGACCCTTGGGACCATTGGTGATGTTGACCGGGTGGTCCAGGTTGTTCATGAAGACGCGGATGATCTCGCCGAAACCCAGCGTCACGATGGCCAGATAGTCACCCCGCAAGCGCAGCGTGGGTGCCCCCAGCAGCACGCCCAGCACACCGGCCAGCAGCGCCGCCAAGGGAATGACGATCCACAAGGGCGTGTGCAGGCCATTGGGGAACATGGCCGCAAACATGGGGAAGTGGTCGCTCAGGTGGGGCGAGGCCATCAGGCCGAACATGTAGGCGCCGATGGCGAAGAAGGCGACGTAGCCCAGGTCCAGCAGGCCGGCATAACCGACCACGATGTTCAGGCCCAGGGCCAACAGCACGAACAGCAGGGCCATGTCGGCAATACGCACCCAGGCATTGCCAAAGCCCTGCAGGATGAGCGGCAGCACCAGCAGGCCGACAGCGGCCACCAAGATGGCGATGAGGCGTTGTTGTGGTTTCATGGTCATGCGCGATCCGCGACTCTTTCACCGAGCAAGCCCGACGGGCGTAAGGTCAGCACCACGATCAGCACCACGAAGGCAAAGATGTCGGCATAGTGGCTGCCCAGCACGCCGCCGGTGAGGTCACCGATGTAGCCTGCGCCAATTGACTCGATCAGCCCGAGCAGGATGCCGCCCACCACCGCACCGGCCAGGTTGCCGATGCCACCGAACACCGCTGCCGTGAAGGCCTTCAAGCCGGGCAGGAAGCCCATGGTGTGCTGGGCCGTGCCGTAGTTCGCGGCCCACATCACGCCGGCCACCGCCGCCAGCACGGCGCCAATGATGAAGGTGGCGGAAATCACGCGGTCCGGCCGCACGCCCATGAGCGCGGCCACGCGCGGGTTCTCGGCCGTGGCGCGCATGGCGCGGCCCAGCTTGGTGGCGTGCACCAGCCACATCAGGCCGGCCAGGCAGACGGCGGTGAGCGCGAGGATCAACACCTGCGTGGGCGTGATCGACGCACCGCCAATGGGGATGGGCGTGCTCGGCAGCAGTGTGGGGAAGGACTTGTAGTTGGGCTTCCAGATGATCATCGCCAGCGTCTGCAGCAGGATGGACATGCCGATGGCGGTGATCAGCGGGGCCAGCCGGGGCGCGTTGCGCAACGGCCGATAGGCGATCTTCTCGATGCTGTAGTTGAGCGCCGCAGCTACCACGCAGGCGATCAGCAGCGCCAGCAACAGGACGAGCCAACCCGGCGCGCCCGGCATGGCGCCCTGCATGAGGCCGATGATGGTCCAGCTGGTAAGCGCGCCCACCATCAGCACCTCGCCGTGGGCGAAATTGATCAGGCCGATGATGCCGTACACCATGGTGTAGCCCAGGGCCACCAGCGCGTACATGCTCCCCAGCACCAGGCCGTTGATGATTTGTTGGAGAAGGATGTCCATGATTGCCTTTCGCAAGCTTCATGCCACTTGCGTCAGGCCTCGCTTATTGTTGGGTTTTGCGACTGTTCTCGTTCAGCGCGCGGAGTGTACGCAATTTTTCTGCGATTTTGATCTCCAGGCCGCGCTCCACCGGTCGGTAGAAACCCGGCTCGGCCATGCCGTCCGGCAGATAGCGCTCGCCGGCGGCAAAGCCCCCTGCTTCATCATGGGCGTAGCGGTAACCCTTACCGTATTCGAGGTCTTTCATGAGCTTCGTCGGCGCATTGCGCAGGTGCATGGGCACCGGGCGGGTGCCATCCCTTTTCACGAAGGCCTTGGCCTGGTTGTAGGCCATGTAGACCGCATTGCTCTTGGGCGCCACTGCGAGGTAGACCACGCACTCGGCCAGCGCCAGCTCTCCCTCGGGGGAGCCGAGCCGCTCGTACACCTCTGCCGCATCCAGCGCCAGCCGCAGCGCGCGCGGATCGGCCAGACCGATATCCTCGCTGGCCATACGGATCAGGCGGCGCGCCATGTAGCGCGGGTCGGCGCCACCGTCGAGCATGCGCACGAACCAGTAGAGCGCGGCATCAGGGTCCGAACCCCGCACTGACTTGTGCAGCGCGCTGATGGTGTCGTAGAACTGCTCGCCCCCCTTGTCGTAGCGGCGCATGCGTTCACCCAGCACCTTGAGCAGCCAGGGCTCGGTGATGGTGTCCTGCCTCTGCTGCGTGGCCGCCACCGCCAGCGTCTCCAGCGTGTTGAGCAGGCGGCGTGCATCGCCGTCAGCGTAGGCAATGAGCCGGTCGATTGCTACGCTTTCAATAGCGGGCACCGCTTGTATCTCAAGCGCCCGGGCCACAATCTGCTTCAGGTCGTCTTCTGTCAGCGACTGCAGCACGTAGACCGCAGCGCGTGACAGCAAGGCGGAATTCACCTCGAACGACGGATTCTCGGTGGTGGCACCGATGAAGGTGAACAGGCCGCTCTCCACATGCGGCAGGAAGGCGTCCTGCTGGCTCTTGTTGAAGCGGTGCACCTCATCGACAAACACGATAGTGCGCCGGCCCTGGCCCAGCGCCACCTGCGCCTGCTCCACCGCCTCACGGATGTCCTTCACACCGCCCAGCACGGCGCTGATGGTGATGAACTGCGCGCCGAAAGCATCGGCCATCAACCGCGCGATGGTGGTCTTGCCCACCCCCGGCGGGCCCCACAGGATGCAGCTGTGTGGCTGCCCTGATTCGAAGGCGATGCGCAGCGGCATGCCCTCGCCCAGCAGATGCTGCTGGCCGATGACCTCGCCTAGCGTCTTGGGACGCAGGCGCTCGGCCAGCGGCTGATGGGGAGCAGAACTCGATGCGGTGGACATGGACAGGCTAGGATGCAACTGACGCAAGTTTA
>JAYRLJ010000064.1:0-12538 GCA_041905305.1 Hylemonella sp.
GACCGAGACTGGCTTCGACCTCGACCGCGCTTGGATGGTGGTCGATACGCAGGGTGAGTTCGTGACGCAGCGCGAGCAGCCGCGCCTGGCCCTGGTGCAGCCGCAGTTTCGGCGTGGCGGCACCGAGCTGCAGCTGCGCGCGCCCGGCATGTTGGCGCTGAACCTGGCGGTGGATGTGGTGGAGCAACCGGTGCGGGTGCGGGTGTGGGACGACGAGGTGGCCGCCTACGACATGGGCGATGTGGCGGCTCAGTGGTTCACCGATTTCCTCTCGCTCACGCCGCAGGGCTTGCCGGGCGCGCAGGGCGAGCGCTACCGGCTGGTGCGCTTCGATCCCGAGCAGCGGCGCTTGGCCAGCCAGAAATGGACCGGCGGCGTGGAGGCGCTCAACCAGTTCAGCGACGGTTTTCCGTTGCTGGTGTTCGGGCAGGCGGCGCTTGACGACCTCAACGGTCGCCTGCAGGCGGCGGGCCACTCGCCAGTTGGCGTGGCGCGCTTTCGGCCCAACATCGTGCTGGCCGGGCTGGAGGCGCACGATGAGGATCGGCTGGACGTACTGCACATCGCCGCCCCGGAAGGCGTGGTGCAGTTGAAGCCCGTCAAACCCTGTCCGCGTTGCCCGATCCCGAATATCGACCCGGCCACAGCCCTGAGCAACCCCGCAGTAGGCGACACCTTGCAGGGCTACCGGCAGGATGCGCGTGTCAACGGCGCCGTTACCTTCGGCATGAACGCTATCGTGCTGGCCGGTGTGGATGCGGTGCTGCGCGTCGGGCAGGCGGTGACGGCCGATTTCCGCTTCGACTGAGGGTCGGCGTGGGGCGGGGCTGGCTGGCTACAATCTCCCCTCTTCTTTTCGAGACCCCATCATGAGCCTGAAGTGCGGCATCGTCGGCCTGCCTAACGTCGGAAAATCCACCCTGTTCAACGCCCTGACCAAGGCGGGCATTGCGGCGGAGAACTATCCCTTCTGCACCATCGAGCCCAACGTGGGCGTGGTGGAAGTGCCGGATCCGCGCCTGCAGCAACTGGCCGAGATCATTCAGCCCGAGCGCATCGTGCCGGCCATCGTCGAGTTCGTCGACATTGCCGGTCTGGTGGCAGGAGCCAGCCAGGGTGAGGGCCTGGGCAACCAGTTCCTGGCCCACATCCGTGAGACCGATGCCATCGTCAACGTGGTGCGCTGCTTCGAGGATCCGAACGTGATCCACGTGGCCGGCAAGGTGGACCCGATCGCCGACATCGAGGTCATCCAGACCGAACTGTGCCTGGCCGACCTCGGCACCGTGGAGAAGGCGCTGCAGCGCTACACCAAGGCCGCCAAGAGCGGTAACGACAAGGAAGCCGCGAAGATGGCGCAGATCCTGCCCAAGGTGCAGACTGCGCTCAACGAAGGCAAGCCGGTGCGCGCGCTGGACTTCACGGATGAAGAGAAGGCGCTGCTCAAGCCGCTGTGCCTGATCACGGCCAAGCCCGCCATGTTCGTCGGTAACGTCAGCGAAGACGGTTTCGAGAACAACCCGCTGCTGGACCGCCTGAAGGATTACGCCGCCAAGCAGAACGCGCCGGTGGTGGCCATCTGCGCCAAGATCGAAGCCGAGCTGTCCGAGATGGACGATGCCGACCGCCTGGAGTTTCTCAAGGAGCTGGGCCAGGAAGAGCCAGGCCTGAACCGCCTGATCCGCGCCGGCTTCAAGCTGCTGGGCCTGCAAACCTACTTCACCGCCGGTGTGAAGGAAGTGCGCGCCTGGACCATCCACATCGGCGACACCGCACCCAAGGCGGCCGGCGTGATCCACGGCGACTTCGAGCGCGGCTTCATCCGTGCCCAGACCATCGCGTTCAACGATTTCATCGCCTACAAGGGCGAACAGGGCGCCAAGGATGCCGGCAAGATGCGCGCCGAGGGCAAGGACTATGTCGTGCAGGATGGCGACGTGATGAACTTCCTGTTCAACGTCTGAACGATTGTTGCCGCGGTGCCTTCAAAACGTGAAGGTGCCCGGGAAGACCCACAGCAGCGCCACCGTCATGGTGATGTAACGCGCCAGCTTGCCGATGGCCATGTAGAGCAGGCAGGGCCAGAACGGTAGGCGCAGCCAGCCGGCGACGGCGCACAGCGGGTCGCCGATCACCGGTAGCCAGCTCAGCAGGCAGGCCTTGGGACCGATGCGCTCCAGCCAGTCCAGGGCCCGCAGGTGGGTGTCGGAATGGCGGTACTTGTCGACCAGCTGGTGCGACGCATAACCCATACCCCAGCTGACCGCGCCGCCCAGCGTGTTGCCGGCTGTGGCGACCAGCACGGCGGGCCAGAACAGCTCCGGGTTCAGCTTGATCAGGCCGAACAAGGCCGGTTCCGAGCCCATGGGCAGCAGGGTGGCCGACACGAAGGCAATCAGGAACAGCGTGCTCAGCCCGTAAGCGGGCAGGGCGAGTTGCGTCAGTAGCGAATGGATCCAGGCTTCCATAGACGCAACGAGTATAGGCAGCGCAGCACCCGTTGTGGTGCAGCATTTCAATTGCTGAAATTTTGTGCAGCTAGAATACGCGACCCGGCCGCTGCCTGATTTTTCGGCAGCGTTTGTTATTCCAGCACTCCGCCTCCTCCCATCCGCATGAACATCGGTCCCTACGCCTTGCCGAACACCTTGTTCGTCGCGCCGATGGCCGGGGTGACGGACCGGCCGTTCCGCCAGTTGTGCAAGGCGCTGGGTGCCGGCTACGCGGTGAGCGAGATGGTGACCTCGCGCAAGGACCTGTGGAACAGCCTCAAGACCTCGCGCCGGGCCAACCACGAGGGCGAGGCCGGGCCGATCGCAGTGCAGATCGCCGGCACCGATGCGCCCATGATGGCCGAGGCCGCTGCCTACAACATCGACCGCGGTGCGCAGATCATCGACATCAACATGGGCTGCCCGGCCAAGAAGGTCTGCAACAAGTGGGCCGGCTCTGCCCTCATGCAGGACGAAGCGCTGGCGCTGCAGATCATCGAGGCCGTGGTGGCCGCCTGCGCGCCGCGCGGGGTGCCGGTGACGCTGAAGATGCGTACCGGCTGGTGCCAGGCGCACAAGAACGCGGTGGGGCTGGCACGCGCTGCAGAGAGCGCCGGTGTGCAGATGGTCACAGTGCATGGCCGCACGCGCGAGCAGGGCTATGGTGGCCAAGCCGAGTACGACACCATTGCCGCGGTGAAGGCCGCGCTGCGCATTCCCGTTGTGGCCAATGGCGACATCACGTCGCCCGAGAAGGCGCGTGCCGTGCTGCAGGCCACTGGTGCCGATGCGCTGATGATCGGCCGCGCTGCGCAGGGGCGGCCTTGGATCTTCCGCGAGATCAACCATTACCTGGCCACGGGCGAGCACCTGGCGCCGCCGCTGGTGGCCGAGGTCAAGCGCCTGCTGCTGGCGCACCTGCAGGACCACTATGCCCTGTATGGCGAGTTCACCGGCGTGCGCAGCGCGCGCAAGCACATCGGCTGGTACGTCAAGGCGCTGCCGGGTGGCGAGGCGTTCCGCGCGCGCATGAACGCGCTGGAGGACAGCCAGGCGCAAGTGCGGGCGGTGGCGGATTTCTTTGATGAACTGGGCAGCCACATGGACCGCATGCCAGCGGCGACGGTGGGTGCCCCCATGGATGACGAGCAAGAACAAGCTGTAGCGCTGGGGATCTGAAGACGTCGTTTCTGCCGAAACGACCTTCGGCTCGGCGCGGAGGTAAGCGAATGAGCAAAAAACACATAGAAGAATGCGTGCGTACCAGCCTGGAAGGCTATTTCAAGGACCTGCGCGGGACCGAACCCGATGGCATGTACGACATGATGGTGCGCATCGTCGAGAAGCCGCTGCTGGAAGTGGTGATGCAGCAGGCCGAATACAACCAGTCGCGCGCGGCGCTGTGGCTGGGGCTGAACCGCAACACCCTGCGCAAGAAGCTGGTCGAACACAAGTTAATCAAGTAAGTAAGCAACCATGAACGCACTCCTTTCCGTTTCCGACAAGACCGGCATCGTCGAATTTGCCCAGGCCCTGCACGCGCTGGGCATCAAGCTCATCTCTACCGGCGGTACCGCCAAGCTGCTGGCCGACGCCAAGCTGCCTGTCACCGAGGTGGCCGAGGTCACCGCCTTCCCCGAGATGCTGGACGGCCGCGTCAAGACGCTGCACCCCAAGGTGCACGGCGGCTTGCTGGCCCGGCGCGATGTGCCCGAGCACATGGCCGCACTCAAGGCCCATGGCATCGACACCATCGACCTGCTGGTGGTCAATCTCTACCCGTTTGAAGCCACGGTAGCCAAGCCCGGCTGCACGCTGGAAGACGCGATCGAGAACATCGACATCGGCGGTCCGGCCATGGTGCGCAGCGCCGCCAAGAACTGGAAAGACGTTGGCGTGCTGACCGATGCGTCGCAATACCCCGCCGTGCTGGCGGAGCTGAAAGCCAACGGCAAGCTGTCTGACAAGCTGCGTTTTGCGTTGTCGGTGGCAGCGTTCAACCGCATCAGCCAGTACGACGCGGCCATCAGCAACTACCTGTCCGCGGTCGATGTCGAGGCCGGCATTGCCGGTGGCGCCCCCACCCTGCTGCCGTTCTCGGGCCAGTCGAACAGCAACTTCGTCAAGCTGCAGGACCTGCGCTACGGCGAGAACCCGCACCAGTCGGCGGCGTTCTACCGCGACCTGTACCCGGCGCCCGGCTCGCTGGTCACGGCCAAGCAGTTGCAGGGCAAGGAGCTTTCCTACAACAACATCGCCGACGCCGATGCCGCCTGGGAGTGCGTCAAGAGCTTCGATGCGCCGGCCTGCGTCATCGTCAAGCACGCCAACCCCTGCGGCGTGGCGGTGGGCAAGGACGCGCTGGAGGCCTACAGCAAGGCCTTCCAGACCGACCCGACCTCGGCCTTTGGCGGCATCATTGCCTTCAACCGGCCGGTGGACGGCGCGGCGGCCGAAGCGGTGAGCAAGCAGTTCGTCGAGGTGCTGATGGCGCCGTCCTATACGCCGGAGGCGCTGGCCGTCTTCAAGGCCAAGGCCAATGTACGTGTGCTCGAAATTTCGCTCGATGGCATCAAGCGCGACGGCAAGACCGCCTGGGAGCGCGGCCTGAACTCGCACGACGTCAAGCGCGTCGGCTCCGGCCTGCTGATCCAGACCGCCGACAACTACGAGCTGCAGCGCAGCGAACTCAAGGTCGTGACCAAACTGGCGCCGACCGAAGCGCAGCTCGATGACCTGCTGTTTGCCTGGAAGGTGGCTAAGTTCGTCAAGAGCAATGCCATCGTTTTCTGCAAAGGCGGCATGACCATGGGCGTGGGTGCCGGCCAGATGAGCCGCCTGGACTCGGCGCGCATCGCCAGCATCAAGGCGGAACACGCCAAGCTGTCGCTGCAGGGCACGGTGGTGGCCAGCGACGCCTTCTTCCCCTTCCGCGATGGCCTGGATGTGGTGGTGGATGCCGGTGCAACCTGCATCATCCAGCCCGGTGGCTCGATGCGCGACCAGGAAGTCATCGACGCGGCCAACGAGCGCGGCGTGGCGATGGTGTTCAGTGGCGTGCGCCACTTCCGCCACTGAGTTGATGCAAAAATCTGCCGTTCGCCCTTGACCGGTGGACGGGAGGTGCTATTGATTCAGGAGCAATCTGTCAGGCTTTCGGCCCGCCGCTGGCGGGCCGTTTGTCGATGAAGGCCTGCACGCCGTCGAGCGCGCAGTCGTCCATCATGTTGCAGGCCATGGTCTGGCCGGCCAGCTGGTAGGCAGCGTCGATGCCGCACTCCAGTTGTTTGTAGAACAGCTCCTTGCCCATGGCCAGCGCCAGCCGCGGCTTGGCGACGATGCTGGCGACCAGCCGCTCCACTTCGGCGTCCAGCTGCTCCGGGGCAGCCACGCGGTTCACCAGGCCCTTGGCCAGCGCCTGTTCGGCGCTTATGAGGTCGCCGGTGGCCAGCATCTCGAACGCCGCCTTGCGCCCCAGGTTACGGGTCAGCGCCACGCTCGGCGTGGCACAGAACAGGCCGAGGTTGACGCCGCTCACGGCAAAGCGCGCATCGCTGGTCGCCACCGCCAAGTCGCACATGGCCACCAGCTGGCAGCCGGCCGCGGTGGCAATGCCGTGCACGCGCGCGATCACCGGCACCGGCAGGCGTTGCAGGGCCAGCATGACTTTGCTGCAGCGCGCAAACAGGTCTTGGTAGTAGGCCGCCGATGGTTCGGCGCGCATCTCCTTCAGGTCGTGGCCGGCGCAGAAAGCGCGGCCGGCGGCGGCAATCACCACGGCGCGCACACCCTCGTCACCTGTCAGTTCCGTCAGTGCGGCCTGCAGCGCGGCCAGCAAATCCTCCGACAGCGCGTTGAAGGCCTGCGGCCGGTTCAGCGTCAGGGTGACGACGCCACGCGCATCGCGGGTGGACAGCAGCAGCGGCTCGGGGCTGGACATGGCGGCGCTCCTTCGGCTGGAAATAGGCGGCAAATCGGCCTCTGGCCTTTGCTGGATGTGTGTAATCAGCTATTGATTTCGTAGCATTCGGAAGGCGTCCCGCGCTGCTGCCACGGTCTGGGCCAAGTCGTCTGCGCTGTGCGCGGCGCTGACGAAGCCCGCCTCGTACAGCGCTGGGGCGATGTAGACGCCGCGGTCGAGCAGGCCGTGGAACAGCGCGTTGAACTTCGCGCCGTCGGTCTTCATGACCTGGCCGTAGTTCTGCGGCAGCTCGGGCAGCAGGAAGAAGCCAAACATGCCGCCTTCGCTGTCGGCGGCAAACGGCACACCTTCGGCCGTGGCCGCAGCCTGCAGGCCGTCCATCAGGCCGCGGGTCTTGCGCGCCAGCTCGTCGTAGAAGCCGGGTTGGGCGATTTCGCGTAGCGTGGCCAGGCCGCAGGCGGTGGCCACCGGGTTGCCCGACAGCGTGCCGGCCTGGTACACCGGGCCCAGCGGGGCCATCTGTTCCATGATGGTGCGCGGACCGCCAAAGGCCGCCAGCGGCATGCCGCCGCCGATGACCTTGCCCAGCACCGTCAGATCCGGTTTGAAGCCGGGGATCGACTTGGCATACACGCTTTGGGCCGAGCCGAGGGCGACACGGAAACCCGTCATCACCTCGTCGAACACCAGCAGGGCGCCGTGCTGGCTGCACAGTTCGCGGCAGCGCTGCATGAAGGGCACCGAGGCGCGCACGAAGTTCATGTTGCCGGCGATCGGCTCGATCATCAGGCAGGCGATGTCCTTGCCGTGCAGCGCGAAGGCCTCTTCGAGCTGCTGCACGTTGTTGTACTCGAGCACCAGCGTGTGCTGCACCACCTCGGCCGGCACGCCAGCGCTGGTGGGGTTGCCGAAGGTGGCCAGGCCCGAGCCTGCCTTCACCAGCAGCGCGTCGGCATGGCCGTGGTAGCAGCCTTCGAACTTGATGATCTTGCTGCGGCCGGTAGCGCCGCGCGCCAGCCGGATGGCGCTCATACCGGCCTCGGTGCCGGAGCTGACCAGGCGCACCATCTCCATCGATGGTACGTGTTTCAGGATCTCTTCCGCCAGCTCGATCTCGCGCTCGGTCGGCGCACCGAAGGAAAAGCCGTCGACGGCCGCTTTCTGCACCGCCTCCAGCACGGCCGGGTGCCCGTGACCCAGGATCATCGGGCCCCAGGAACCGATGTAGTCGATGTAGCGCTGGCCGTTGGCGTCCCAGAAGTAAGCGCCCTGGGCGCGCTGCACGAAGCGCGGCGTGCCGCCAACGGCGCGGAAGGCGCGTACCGGCGAGTTCACGCCGCCGGGGATGACGCGCTTGGCGCGCTCGAACAAGGTGTCGTTGCGGTCAGTGTTGTGTGTCATGGGGAGGAAACTCAAAGCTGGAGGAGGCGTCGGATGGCGTGCCGCCGTCTTCACCGTCCTCGGGTTCATCATCGGACTCGGCCCAGAACAGGCGGTCGGGCACCACATGTCCCATGCCAGGACGGAAACCGCTGTCCAGGCAGCGGTCGAGGTAGCCCAGCGCTTCGCCAAACGCATCACCGAGGTCGCAGCCACTGGCGATCAGTGCCGCCAGCGCGGCCGAGAGCGTGTCGCCGGCACCGGAGAAGACGGCCTCGAAGCGCTCGAACTTGACGCTGCCCAGCACGGCCTGCGGCGAGGCCAGCACGTTGTCAATGAACTGGTCGGGCGCCGGGATGCCGGTCACCAGGGTGTAGGGCACGCCGAATTCGCTGGCCGCGCGGGCGATGTCGCGCGCACTGGGGGCGCGGTCACTGTCCCAGTCGGGCAGCAGCCAGCGCGACAGCGTGCTGTGGTTGCCCACCAGCACGGCGGTCTGCGGCAGCACCAGTTCCTGGAAGGCGTCGAGGTAGAGGTCGATCTGGACTTCGCTCCACCACGACAGGTTGGGCATGTAGGCGATCAGCGGAATGTCGGGGTAGTCCGAGGCGGTTTCGGCGATCACCGTCAGGTTTTCGGGCGTGCCGGCGAAGCCGACCTTGATGACCTGCACCGTCACGTCTTCCAGCAGGGTACGCGACTGCTCGGCCACCACCTCCTCATCGAGCGGGAAGTGCTCGAAGATCTCTGCCGTGTCGCGGGCGTAGGTGCCGGTGAGCACCGGCAGCGCATGCGCACCGACCGAGGCGATGGCCGTCACGTCGGCCGACAGGCCGCCGGCACCGCTGGGGTCGTTGGCATTGAACACCAGGACGCAGGCCGGGCGATCGGCTTCGTGCTCAGACTCTTGGGAAGGGGTTTGCATGGGGCGGCCTGTGTTTGTCATCAGGCAGAATATCGCACGACTTGGCGCCAGTGCCCCGAGAGGGGTGCGTTGCGTCTATACAATGATTGCATTCTATTCGAAGGCTTCGTAAGCTGTGAGTGACAACAAGACGTGGATGTGCCTGATCTGTGGCTGGATTTATGACGAGGCGGCCGGTGACCCGGAGCACGGCATCCCGCCCGGCACCAAGTGGGCCGACGTGCCCATGAACTGGACTTGCCCCGAGTGCGGGGCCCGAAAAGAAGACTTCGAGATGGTTCAGCTCTGAAATATCTGTAACAAGATGTCTGTCGTAGAACCCGCCCATGTCTGATCAGGAGCAGCGCCCCGTGACTACCCCAGATTCGGCCCTCAAGGTCCTCGTGATCGATGACAGCAACACGATCCGGCGCAGCGCCGAGATCTTCCTCAAGCAAGGGGGGCACGATGTGCTGCTGGCCGAAGATGGTTTCGACGCCCTGGCCAAGGTGAACGACTACGAGCCGCACCTGATCTTCTGCGACATCCTGATGCCCCGGCTCGATGGCTACCAGACCTGCGCCATCATCAAGCGCAATTCCAAGTTCGCTTCAGTGCCGGTGGTCATGCTCTCTTCCAAGGACGGCGTGTTCGACAAGGCACGCGGCCGCATGGTCGGCGCGCAGGACTATCTGACCAAACCGTTCACCAAGGACCAGCTGTTGCAGGCGGTACAGCAGTTTGGCATAGTGACCCAAGGAGTAAATTGATGCCGGTTAAAAAAGTACTGATCGTCGACGATTCCAAGACCGAGCTGATGTTCCTGTCCGATCTGCTGCAGAAGAACGGCATGACGGTCAAGACCGCGGAGGGCGCCGACGAGGCCATGCGCCGGCTGGCCGAAGAGAAGCCGGACCTGATCCTGATGGATGTGGTCATGCCGGGCCAGAACGGCTTCCAGCTGACCCGGGCCATCAACCGCACGCCGGAATACACCGACATCCCGATCATCATCTGCTCCAGCAAAAGCCTGGAAACCGACCGCGTCTGGGGCATGCGCCAGGGTGCGCGCGATTACGTGACCAAGCCGGTCGATACGGCGGAACTGCTGGGCAAGATCAAGGCTTTGGGCTAGACGCTGAACCCATGGCCAATCGCGAAGCACTCAGGGAGTTACAGACACGCCTCGCCAGCCGCCTGCAAACGGCCAAGGTCGAGGGCCTGTCCATTTCGTGGCTGGCCGTACGCGCGGGCGGACACAACTACCTGCTGCCGCTGGCGCAGTCGGGTGAGATCTTTCCCTTGGCTGACATTCAGGTCGTGCCCTATGTGCGGCCCTGGTTTCGCGGCGTGGTGAACCTGCGTGGCGGCCTGTATGGCGTGGTCGACCTGGCGGCTTTCATCGCTCAGGGTGCCGGTGTCGCACGCACCGAGGCTCAGCCGGGGGATGCCAGCGTGGTAACCCTGAATGCGGCCCTGGAGGTCAACAGCGCCCTGTTGGTGGACGGGTTGGCCGGCTTGCGTCACGTCGAGACATTTACCGGGACCGAGCCGCCGTCGGCGCAGGCGCCGGCCTACTTCGGGAATCGGTACACGGATGCCAATGGGGAGCATTGGCAGGAGATCAATCTCCAGCTGCTGTCACAGCTGCCGGAATTCCTGAGCATCAGTGCTTGAGTTTCAACTTGGGGTTACACCATGTCTGTTGTTGATCAACTGAAAAACCTGTTCGCCAAGAAGAAGGCGCCCGACTCCGAGCAGGCGTCCAACTTGAGCCTGGCGACGCCGGATGAAACAGTGGGCGGTCCGGCGCCGACGGAGTCGATGGGCGACAGCACCCAGGCCGATGTCGTGGTCGAGATCCGGTCGGCTGCCGCGGCCGAGCCGACGCCGGCACCGGATCTCAGCGATCTGATCTCCGTCCCCCTGCTGGGACGACGCACCGTGGTGCAGCACCAGCGCTTGCTGGCCATCCTGCTCGGTCTGTCGCTGGCAGCGCTGGCGGCCGTGGCCGTGGTGGGGCTGAACGGCGCCGACAAGGTCGCCCAGCAGGTGAGTGCCACCGGTCAGTCCCTGATGCAGTCGCAGCGTCTGGCCAAGTCGGTGTCGCAGGCTTTGGTGGGGGTGTCCCAGGCCTTCCCTGAAGTGGCGGAGAGTTCCAGCTTCCTGTCGAAGACCCTCAAGGGCCTCAAGGACGGTGACGACGAACTGCGCTTGCAGCCGCTGGATGCCGATCTGCAGCCGCAGCTCGACAAGGTGTTGTCCCTGATGCTCAAGGCCGAGAAGAGCGCGGCCACCATCATGGGGCAGCAGAAGATCCTGACCCAGGTGGGCACGGCGTTGCGCACCATCAATCGCCAGTCCTCGGACCTGCTGGAGATTGCCGAGACCGTGTCCTCGCTCAAGCTGCAGCAGAACGCGCCGGCGACCGAGATCTCTGCCGCGGGTCAGCTGGTGATGCTGACCCAGCGTATCGGCAAGTCGTCCAACGAATTCCTGACCGCCGAGGGCGTGAGCCCGGAGGCCGTGTTCCTGCTCGGCAAGGACCTGAACTCCTTCAAGGAGATCGCGCAGGGCCTGCTCGACGGCAGCCCGGAGCTGCGGCTAAGTGCCACCAAGGACCCGCAGACGCGCGAACAACTCGCAGCGCTCATCAAGCTCTATGAGCAGACCCGCACCGAAGCCGGCGCCATCCTGGGCAACTTGCAGGGCCTGGTGTCGGCGCGTGAGGCGCAGGTGACCATCATTGCCGACAGCGAGCCGATCCGCCGCGACCTGGAAGAACTGCAGGCCCGGCTGGCCGCCAACACCGGCCTGGGGCCGGTGGCCTTGCTGTCGCTCGGTGGTGCCGCGCTGTTCTCGCTGCTGTGTGCCGCCGGGCTGGCCTATGTGCAGCTGCAGGACAGCCGCAAGCGCCAGGTGCTGGCCGAAGCGCAGCGCCTGGAAGCCGAGCGCCAGGAGCAGGAGGCCAAGCGCGTCAATGACGCCAATCAGGCCGCCATTCTGCGACTGATGAACGAACTGCAGACGGTGGCCGAGGGCGACCTGACGCAGGAAGCCACGGTGACGGAAGACATCACCGGCGCCATCGCCGACTCGGTCAACTACACGGTGGAGGAGCTGCGCCTGCTGGTGGGCAACGTGCAGAACACCGCGACCAAGGTCGCGCAGACGACCGCCGAGGTGGACCAGACCTCTACCGAACTGCTGGCGGCTTCCAACGAGCAGCTGCACGAGATTCGCGAAACCGGCCGTTCGGTGGTGGACATGGCGACGCGAATCAACGAAGTGTCGGTGCAGGCGCAGGAATCCGCGGCGGTTGCGCGCCAATCGCTGCAGGCAGCCGAGTCCGGCCTCAAGGCCGTGCAGGACGCGATCGGCGGCATGAACTCGATCCGCGACCAGATCCAGGAAACCTCCAAGCGCATCAAGCGGCTGGGCGAATCCTCGCAGGAGATCGGTGAAATCACCGAGCTGATCTCGGACATTACCGAACAGACCAACGTGCTGGCGCTGAATGCGGCCATCCAGGCAGCCTCGGCCGGTGAGGCCGGTCGCGGCTTCTCGGTGGTGGCGGAGGAGGTGCAGCGCCTGGCCGAGCGTTCGGCCGATGCGACGCGCCAGATTGCCGCGCTGGTGAAGGCGATTCAGACCGACACGCAGGATGCGGTGGCCGCCATGGAGCGCTCCACCCAGGGTGTGGTCGAGGGGGCCAAGCTGTCTGACAATGCGGGCACCGCGCTGACCGAGATCGACAGCGTGTCGCGCCGGCTGGCCGAGCTGATCGAGGAAATCTCGGCCGCGGCCTCCAAGGAGGCCGGTCTGGCCAACGTGGTGGCG
>JAYRLJ010000065.1:0-12456 GCA_041905305.1 Hylemonella sp.
TCCAGCATCAGCCACTTGAGGATCTCACCGCGGTCCTCGTACTTGGGCAGCGCGACCTTACGGATGGTGGTGCCGGAGAGCGACTTCACGGTCAGCGCGGTGCGGATCTCCTTGTCGCGGATCTTGACCACGTACTCGTCACCCGCATAGGCCTTCTGCATCTCAGGCCACTGCGCCAGCAGCTTGCGCTCGGCCGCGCCCAGGCGCTCCTCGCGTTCGCTCGCCAGATCGAGCGCCGCTGCCGCCGCCCGGGCCTTGCCCGGCTTGCCGACCTCCAGCATGACGGCGGCCGCACGCAACTGCTGGATTTCCCGCGCCAAGTGCGCCTGCGTCTGGGCCCGGCGCTTGTAGCCACGCACCGTGTCGGCGATCTCAGCCAGGTAGCGCGTGCGGCTGCCGGGCACGATCTGGCTCTGGTTGCTGCTGTGGCGCACCGACACCACCGGCAACAGGGCCGGCCTCAGTGTCAACCCCAGGGCGGACAGCCGGGGCTTGAGCGCCTGGTACAGCGCCGTGACGCCGTCGTCATTGAAGCGTGATGCCATGGTGCCGAACACCGGCATCGCCTCGGGTGCCGTACTCCAAGCCTCTCGGTTGCGCTGCACCTGCTTGGCGACGTCGCGCAGCGCATCGCTGGCGCCCTTGCGGTCGAACTTGTTGATCGCCACGAACTCGGCGAAGTCGAGCATGTCGATCTTCTCCAGTTGGCTGGCGGCGCCGAACTCGGGGGTCATGACATACATGGGCACGTCGACATGCGGCACGATGGCCGCGTCACCCTGCCCGATACCCGAGGTCTCGACGATGATGAGATCGAAGCCGGCGCACTTGGCCGCCGCCAGCACATCGGGCAGGGCCGCGCTGATCTCGCTGCCGAAATCGCGCGTGGCTAGGGAACGCATGAAGACCCGCGGCCCATGCTGCCAGGGGGCGATGGCGTTCATGCGGATGCGATCGCCCAACAGGGCGCCACCGCTCTTGCGACGCGAGGGATCGATGCTGATCAGTGCCACACGCAGGTTGTCTCCCTGGTCGAGGCGCAGACGGCGGATCAGCTCATCCGTCAGCGAGGACTTACCGGCACCGCCGGTGCCGGTGATGCCGAGCACCGGCACCTTGCGGCCGGCGGCCTCGGCGCGCAACTGCTCGACCAGCCGGCCGTCCGCCTTGTTGTTTTCCAGCGCGGTGATGAGTTGCGCCAAGGCGCGCCAAGCCATGTCGCCATGCCCCTGGATCGCACTCAGCGCCTTCGGCGCATGCGCGCTCAGATCCTGGTCGCAACGCATCACCATCTCGCCGATCATGCCGGCCAGCCCCATGCGCTGTCCGTCCTCCGGGCTGTAGATGCGCGCCACGCCATAGGCCTGCAGCTCGCGGATCTCGGGCGGCACAATGACACCGCCACCGCCGCCGAACACCTGGACGTGCTCGCCGCCGCGCGCCTTGAGCAGGTCCACCATGTACTTGAAGTACTCGACGTGCCCGCCCTGGTAGGAGCTGATGGCCACCCCCTGCACATCCTCTTGCAGGGCGGCGGTCACGACTTCGTCGACGCTGCGGTTGTGACCCAGGTGGATGACCTCGGCCCCCATGCTCTGCAGGATGCGCCGCATGATGTTGATGGCGGCATCGTGGCCGTCGAACAGGCTGGCCGCCGTGACAAAACGCACCTTGTGCTTGGGACGGTAATTGGCCAGGGCCTGATATTCGGCAGACAGATCGGTCATGACTCGGACTCCTCGGTGCGAGGCGGCCGTCATGGCGGCCGCCGTGTGCTGCACGTCATTCAATTGACGTTTACGTAAACGTCAATCTTACCGTCTTTCCAAAGAAAAAGGGGCGCTTGTGCGCCCCTTGGATCTGACGAACCACAGTACTTATTTGTACAGCACCTGCGGCAGCCACAGGCCGATGGCCGGGAACTGGTACAGCAGGATGATGGCCAGCACCTGGATGCCCATGAAAGGCAGCATGCCGGCAAAGATCTGGTTCAAGGTCACGTGCGGCGGACTGACACCCTTCAGGTAGAACGCCGCCATGGCCACCGGCGGGCTCAGGAAGGCGGTCTGCAGGTTAAGGGCCACCAACAGGCCGAAGAACAGCGGATCGACACCGAAGTTGTCCAGCAGCGGGATGAAGATCGGCATGAAGATCACGATGATCTCGGTCCACTCCAGCGGCCAGCCCAGGATGAAGATGATGACCTGGCTCAGGATCAGGAACTCGGTCTTGGTCAGGTTCATCGACATGACCCAGTGCTCCACCAGCTCTTGGCCGCCCAGCAGGGCAAAGGCAGCGGAGAAGATGGCTGAACCGACGAACAGCCAGCACACCATGGCCGACGTCTTGGCGGTCAGGAACACGCTCTCCTTCAGCACGTTGAGGGTCAGCTGCTTGTAGGCCGCGGCCAGCAGGAAACCACCCAGTGCCCCCACGGCAGCCGCCTCGGTCGGCGTGGCCAGGCCCATCACGATCGACCCCAGCACCGCCAGGATCAGGACCAGCAACGGGAAGAAGCTGGTGAGCAGCATCTTGAACACTTCCAGACGCGTGAAGCTCAGGAAAGCGTAGTAGGCCACCAGCACCAAGGCGCCAACACCGGTGCCGATCCAGTAGCCGGCCGGGGCCGGCTGGGTCTGGCTGGTTGCAGCGGCTGTAGTGCCGGTAGCCGCACCGGTGGCGGCAGCGTCCTTGGCAGCGGCCGGCTCCTGCACCGCAGCAGCAGCCTGCGGCTCCTTCTTGTCCTCGTCGGCGCCCGGAGGCGTTGCCAGACCGTCTTCCTCGTCTTCGGCTCCCGGCGGCGCGGCCAGGCCGCCCTCGTCGTCGGACTTGCGTTCGACAGCCTCACCATCACCCATGGCCTGCAAGGATGCTTCCTGCTCCTCCACCGGCGGCACCGTGGTCACGCTGGCGTAGCTCCACAGCGCGACAACCACAAACAGGATGGCCGGCAGCAGGACCACACCCAGCTGCTTCAGGATGTAGCTGGTCGGCACGTCCTGGTTGCGCTGGCCCTTGAGTGCATTCAGCAACGACGGCAGCGCCCGTGCGCCGTGCGAGGGCGCGATCTTTTCCAACAGCGGCGGCAGCGGGATGTAGCGCTCCTCAGCCGACAGCGGCGGCGCCATCGACGGCTTGAGCTTGGCCATGATGATCACATAGCCGATGTACAGGCCCGCCAGCATGAGGCCAGGGAAGAAAGCACCGGCATACAGCTGCACCACCGACACGCCCGCAGTCGCCCCGTAGACGATCAACATGACGGACGGCGGGATCAGGATGCCCAGGCAGCCACCGGCCGTGATGGCACCGGCAGACATCTTGACGTCGTAGCCGGCACGCAGCATGGCGGGCAATGCCAGCAGCCCCATCAGCGTCACCACGGCGCCGACGATGCCGGTCGCGGTGGCGAACACGGCACAGGTCACTAACGTGGCCACGGCCAGGGCACCCGGCAGGCGCACCAGCGCCAGGTGCAAGCTGCGGAACAGCTTCTCGATCAGGTTGGCGCGCTCCACGAGGTAGCCCATGAACACGAACAAGGGAATCGAGATCAGCACGTCGTTGCCCATGACCTTGTAGGCCGACTGCACCATCAGGTCGAGCGTCTTGGCGGTGTTTTCCTCATAGGCGATCCAGGTGAAGATCATGCCCATGCCCATCAGGGTGAAGGCCGTCGGAAAACCCAGCATGATGGCCACCACCACCAGCGAGAGCATCAGCAGGCCGATGTGGCCATTGGTGATCTTGTCGGCACCGATCAGCATGGCGAGCGCGCCGGCGATGATCAGCGCCATCAGGCTGAAGCCAAACCAGAGTTCTTTGCGGATCTTCATTTGTGGGCGCCTTCCTGAACGACATACTTGTCCAGCGCCTGGATGTCTTCGTCTTTCACGTGAACCATTTCCTTGAGCTTCTCGACGTCCACTTCCTCGACGTCCTCCTCACGCGACGGCCACTCGCCATCGCGGATGCAGATGATGCAACGGATGATCTCCACCACGCCCTGCAGCAGCAGGATGCCGCCTGACAAGGGGATGATGAACTTGAAGGGATAGAGCGGCAGCGCTTCAGCGGAGAAGGTCTGTTCGCGAATCGCCAGCGACTCGTTGAAGAACTGCCAGCCGGCCCAGGTCAGGGCGGCGATGCCGGGCAGGAAGAAGATGAAATAAAGGATCAGGTCGATCGTGGCCTGGGTGCGCGGCCGGAAGAAGCCGTACAGCACGTCACCGCGCACGTGGCCGTTTTTCGACAGCGTGTAGGCACCGGCCGTCATGAACAAGGTGCCATACATCATGATCTGGAAGTCGAGCATCCAGGCATGCGGCTTGTTCAGCGCATAGCGGGAGAAGACCTCCCAGCTGATCATCAGCGTCAGAATTAAAGCGGTCCAGGCGAAGATCTTGCCAATCCAGGTGGACAGGCGATCGACCGCGAGCAGGAAGTTCTGCATGTGGTTTGTACGTATTCAGGGTCTTATGAACGGGCTGAGGGCGCTCCGGCCTTAGCCGGAGCGCCCTCAGTCAGGGCGGGAATTTTACCCTTGCGGCCGATCAGGCCTTCTTGCCTTTGCCGAAGTAGTGGTTGTAGGCCATCTTGAAGTCGACCACATAGTCGTTCTGCCACTGGCCGGCACGTGCTGCGAAAGCGCGCTGCGACTCCAGCACCTTCTTGAACAGCGGGTTCTCGGCCGACTTCTTGGCAATGACCTTGTCCCAGGCTTCCAGCTGTGCACGCAGGATGGCGTCCGGCGTCTTGTAGAACTTGACCTTGTCCTTGGTCTTGAGCTCGATGTAGTCCTTGGAATTGCGGTCAATGGCCTTCCAGCTCATGTCGGCGCTGGCCGCCTGCACGGAATACTCGATGATGGCCTTGAGCTCGGCCGGCAGCGAATTGAGCTTGGTCTTGTTGAACAGGATTTCGAACTGCTCGCCCGACTGGTGGAAGCTCTGCAGCATGCAGTTCTTCACCACGTCCGGGAAGCCCAGCACGCGGTCAGACGACGCGTTGTTGAACTCGGCAGCGTCGATCAGACCGCGATCCAGTGCCGGCACGATCTCACCACCCGGCAGCGGGTTGACAGCAGTGCCCAGTTCAGTGAACACGTCCACGGCGAGGCCGACGGTACGGAACTTCAGGCCCTTCATGTCAGCCACCTTGGCCACCGGCTTCTTGAACCAACCCAGCGGCTGGGTGGGCATGGGGCCGTACATGTAGGAAGCAACGTCCAGGTTCAGGCTCTTGTAGATCTCTTCGACCAGCGCCTTGCCACCACCGTACTGGTGCCATGCCAGCACCATGTTGGGGTCCATGCCGAAGGCCGGGCCGGAACCCCACAGGGCCAAGGCGGAGTTCTTGCCGTACCAGTACGCAATCACGCCGTGACCACCGTCCAGGGTGCCTTTGCTGACGGCATCCAGCAGTTGGAAGGCCGGCACCACGGAGCCGGCGGGCAGCACCTCAATCTTCAGCTTGCCGCTGGCCATGTCGTTGACCTTCTTGGCGAAGTCCAGCGCATATTCGTGGAAGATGTCCTTGGACGGCCAGGTGCTCTGGAAGCGCAGGGTGGTGGCAGTCTGGGCGGTCGCCACCATGGGTGCCGACATGGCACCGGCGGCCAGGGCGGCGCCCTTGAGCAGGCTGCGACGACGGGGGGTTTTGTTATCGATCACGGTTCTCTCCGGTTGTAGAAAAGATAATGCGTTTGCTTAGCATCTGCGGCGTGATTCTCACCCGTTTGCGCACGGTCCAGCGCTAGGGGTTTTCACCAATCGCCAGCCGTGGCGAGCGAAACTTTTCTCAGATTGAACCATCCTGTTGCGCCGCTGGCCGGCAGTCCGACGGCCGGAAATCCTATAGAGTTCTGCTTCCACGCGATGCCGCCCCCTGTCTGCGCCCCATGAATCCCATCCAGCTGTTCGATCCCCCCTCCTTCACGTACACCTATATCCTGTTTGATGAGGTCTCCCGGGACGCGCTCATCATCGACCCGGTGGATGATCAACTGGCCCGCGACCTGCAGGTTCTGCGCGAATACGGACTCAAGCTGCTGTGGGTTGTCGAGACGCACGCGCATGCCGACCACATCACCAGCGCTGGACTGCTGGCCGAGCACACCGGCGCCCAGACGACCGCGCCACGGGCCTGCGGCATACACACCGCTGCCGTGCAGTTGACACACGGCAGCGAACTCACGTTCGGACGCCAGATCCTTCGTGCCTTGCACACGCCGGGGCACACGGCCGGCAGCATGTGCTACACCTGGGACGCGCCCGGAGGGCGCCATGTCTTCACAGGTGACACCTTGCTGATCAACGGCTGCGGGCGCACTGATTTCCAGTCAGGGAGTGCGGAAGCGCTGTACCACAGCCTGACCCAGATTCTTTTTGCGCTGCCGGATGACACCGTGGTCTGGCCCGGCCACGACTACCAAGGGCGTCATCATTCGACGATCGGCACGGAGAAAACCAGCAACCCCCGTATCGCCGGCAAGTCCCTGTCCGAGTTCAAGGCCATCATGGAAGGGCTGAACCTGCCCAAACCGCAACGCATTGAGGAAGCCGTGCCGGCCAACCTCAACTCCGGACTGCGGCATGACGCTGCCGGTGCGACGCTCATGCGACCCCGGCCGGCCAGCGGCTACGCCGGTGATGTTTCGCCCCAGCTGGCCTACGACTGGTGGCAGTCAGGCAGCGCTGTCCTGATTGACGTTCGCACGGACGCTGAACGTGAATGGGTCGGTTTCGTTCCCGGCGCCATTGGTGTCGCATGGAAGCAATGGCCTGGCATGGCGCTGAACCCCGGGTTTGACGACGCATTGCGTGCTGCGGTTCCTGCTGGCAAGAAGGCACTGTTGCTGTGCCGTAGCGGTGTGCGCTCGATCGCTGCCGCCAAGCGCGCCAACGAACTCGGCATTGAGGCCTATAACGTCCTGGAAGGGTTTGAAGGCGACCCGGACGAGCACGCCCATCGCGGCCACCGCGGCGGCTGGCGCTATCGCGGTCTGCCCTGGCGCCAGGGTTAGCCACATTCAGGCCTGATAATCTGTCATTCCTCTTCGCATCATGACTTTCCTGGCCATCGACGTCGGCAACACGCGCCTGAAGTGGGCTCTCTATGAGGCCCCCCAGCCTGGCGCCCGGCTGCTGGCACAGGGTGCCGAGTTCCTCGACAACATCGACAAGTTGGCGGAAGGCGCTTGGTCCTCGTTGCCGGCGCCAAGCTGCATGCTGGGCTGCGTCGTGGCCAGCGATGCCGTCAAGCACCGGGTAGAGGATCAGATGGAGATGTGGGACGTCACCCCGCAGTGGGTCGTCTCCAGCAACGAAGAGGCCGGCTTGGCCAATGGCTACGACCACCCCGCCCGACTCGGTCCGGATCGCTGGGTCGCCATGATCGGCGCCTGGCACCGCATGCTGGCCATGGGCCCTGCCCGCCCCATCGTGGTCGCCATGGTGGGGACGGCGGTAACGGTGGAAGCCATTGACGCCAGTGGGCGGTTTCTCGGGGGGTACATCCTTCCGGGCCACGGCATCATGCTGCGCGCCCTGGAGTCCGGCACGGCCGGGCTGCATGTACCGACCGGCGAGGTACGCCCCTTTCCGACCAACACCAGCGACGCCCTGACCAGCGGCGGCACCTACGCCATTGCCGGCGCCATGGAACGCATGGTGCAGCACCTGCGGCAACATTGCGGCGCCGAACCCTGGTGCGTCATGGCAGGCGGAGCAGGCTGGAAGATGGCGCCCAGCCTCTCTGTTCCGTTCGAACTCGTGGACAGCCTGATCTTCGACGGCCTGCTGCAGATTGCCGCCAGCCGCGGTTTTGCCAGCCGGCAGAATTAATCTTCTGGCGCCAGCCAGGCCTCCACCAAGCGGACCCAGTAGGTGGCACCTAAAGGGATCAGCTCGTCGTTGAAGTCGTAGCTCGGGTTGTGCAGCATGCAGGGGCCGCCGCCGTGGCCCATCTCCCGGTGGCCACCATCGCCGTTGCCGATGAAGCAGTAAGCGCCCGGCTTGGCTTGCAGCATGTAGGCGAAGTCCTCCGCACCCATGGTGGGCTCCTGCTTCAGCACCTGGTCTTCGCCCACGATGCCCGCCATGACGCGCCGCGCAAACTCCGCCTCGTGCGCCGCGTTGATGGTCGGCGGGTAGTTGCGCTCAAACTCGAACTCGCAGTGCACACCGTAGGCCGCGCAGGTGTGCTCGGCAATCTCCCGCATCCGTTGCTCGATCAAGTCGAGCACTTCGATCGTGAAGGTGCGCACGGTGCCCTGCAATTCGCATCGGTCCGGGATGACATTGGTGGCCTCGCCGGCATGGATCATCGTGACTGACACCACGCCGGCGTCGATCGGCTTCTTGTTGCGGCTGATGATGGTCTGAAACGCCTGCACCATCTGGCAGGCCACTGGCACGGGGTCGATGGCGTTGTGTGGCAACGCCGCATGCCCGCCCTTGCCGCGGATGGTGATCTTGAACTCGTTGCTGGAAGCCATCACGGGCCCCTCGCTGACCGCGAAGCTGCCCGCCGCCATACCCGGCCAGTTGTGCATGCCGAACACGGCCTGCATCGGGAACTTGTCGAAGAGGCCGTCGCGGATCATCTCGCGGGCCCCGCCACCGCCCTCTTCGGCCGGCTGGAAGATCAGGTAGACCGTGCCGTCGAAATGCTGCTGCGCGGCCAGGTATTGGGCTGCGGCCAGCAGCATCGCCGTATGGCCGTCGTGGCCGCAGGCGTGCATCTTGCCGTCATGGCGGCTGGCATGCGCAAAGGTATTGAACTCCTGCATCGGCAAGGCATCCATGTCGGCGCGCAAGCCAATGGCGCGGTCGGACGTTCCCTTGCGGAGGATGCCCACCACCCCGGTCCCGCCTAGCCCTCGCTCGACCGGTATGCCCCATTCCGTCAGTTTCTTTGCCACCAAGTCGGCTGTTCTGACCTCTTCGAAGCAAAGCTCCGGGTGGGCATGGATGTCGCGGCGCAACGCCGCGATGCTGGCGGCCTGGGTGACTATGGAATCGATGACTTTCATGCGTGCTCCTAGTTGCTAGTCTAGCCCGGTCAAGCGCATGTTGCCAATCCAGGGAATTGACGCCGCACATGAAAAAAGCCCTCACAAGGAGGGCTTTTCAAATTGGTTGCGCGAGGAGGATTTGAACCTCCGACCTTTGGGTTATGAGCCCAACGAGCTACCAGACTGCTCCATCGCGCGGTAAGCTAATTATTATAACCGATTATGCCTTGCTGGTTTCGGCAGCAGCCTCAACAACTTCAGGACGGTCGACCAGTTCCACCAGAGCCATCGGGGCGTTGTCGCCCACGCGGAAACCCATCTTCAGGATACGCGTGTAGCCGCCCGGACGCGCCTTGAAACGCGGGCCGAGGTCGTTGAACAGCTTGGTCACGCTGTCGCGGTTGCGCAGGCGGTCAAACGCCAAGCGGCGATTGGCCACCGTCGGCTCTTTGGCCAGGGTGATCATCGGCTCAACCACGCGGCGCAGTTCCTTGGCCTTCGGCACAGTGGTCTTGATCACTTCGTGCTCGATGAGCGAGTTCATCATGTTACGCAGCATGGCGAGGCGGTGCTCGCTGGTGCGGTTGAGTTTACGGAGTCCGTGTCCGTGACGCATGGTGCTTTCCTTTCTTTATAAATCGGGCAGCCGTATCAGGTACTGCCCGGAGCACCGAGCCCGTGGGCTCGAATCAATTAACGCTTTTCGAGCGCGGCCGGCGGCCAGCTCTCGAGTTTCATGCCGAGGGTCAGGCCGCGCGAAGCGAGCACTTCCTTGATCTCGTTGAGCGACTTGCGACCCAGGTTGGGGGTCTTGAGCAACTCGTTTTCGGTGCGCTGGATCAGATCACCGATGTAGTAGATGTTCTCGGCCTTCAGGCAGTTGGCAGAACGCACCGTGAGTTCGAGCTCGTCCACCGGACGCAGCAGGATCGGGTCGAACTGCGTGCCGCCGCGAGTAGCCGGCGCTTCGAAGGCCGCCAGTTCGCTGCCTTCCAACTGGGCGAACACCGCCAGTTGCTCGACCAAAATTTTAGCCGAGGCGCGCACAGCATCTTCGGCACTGATGGCGCCGTTGGTCTCGATCTCGACCACCAGCTTGTCCAGGTCGGTACGCTGCTCGACGCGGGCACTCTCGACGGTGTAGCTGACGCGCTTCACCGGGGAGAAAGATGCGTCCAGCACGATGCGGCCGATCGACTTGTTGGCTTCGTCGCCATGGCGACGCAGCGTGCCCGGCACATAGCCACGACCCTTCTCGACCTTGATCTGCATGTCGAGCTTGCCACCGGCCGACAAGGTCGCGATGACGTGGTCAGGGTTGATGATCTCAACGTCGTGGGGAGTCTGGATATCCCCAGCGGTCACCACACCCTCGCCGTCCTTGCGCAGGCTCAGCGTCACCTCGTCGCGGTTGTGCAGCTTGAACACGACACCCTTGAGGTTCAGCAAAATGCTGACGACGTCTTCCTGCACGCCGTCGATTGAGGAGTACTCGTGCAGCACGCCGGCAATCGTCACTTCCGTTGCAGCGTAACCCGGCATCGACGACAACAGGACGCGACGCAGCGCATTGCCCAGCGTATGGCCGTAGCCACGCTCAAACGGCTCCAATGCCACCTTGGCGCGGTTGAGGCCGAGTTGTTCGACGTTGATTGCTTTGGGTTTAAGCAGACTGGTTTGCATGCAGACTTCCTGTCAATACCCCCGGCTCGTTACACCGGTAAGGCTGGTGAAGCGCCTGATCGGGATGCCTCCCGACCAGGGACGGAAAACTTCAAAGGAGCGAAGCCTCGACGGCGCCGCTCACCTTGTTTACCTGGAATACAACTCGACGATCAGCGATTCGTTGATGTCCGAACCGAATTCGTCGCGGTCCGGCACCTTCTTGAACGTGCCTTCGGCCTTGTCGAGGTTGACCTCGACCCAAGCTGGCATGCCGACCTGTTGTGCCAGTTGCAGTGCTTCCACCACACGGTTCTGCTTCTTGGACTTCTCGCGCACGGCGATCACGTCACCGGCCTTGACCGAGTAGGACGGAATGTTCACGGGGCTGCCGTTCACGGTGATGGCCTTGTGCGACACCAGCTGGCGCGCCTCGGCACGGGTGGAGCCGAAGCCCATGCGATACACCACATTGTCCAGACGCGATTCCAGCAGGAACAGCAGGTTGGCGCCGGTGTTGCCCTTGATGCGGTCGGCTTGTTCGAAATAACGGCGGAACTGGCGCTCCAGCACGCCGTACATGCGCTTGACCTTCTGCTTCTCACGCAGTTGCAGGCCGAAGTCGGAGGTACGGGCACCCGAGGTGCGGCCATGCTGACCGGGCTTGGAGTCGAATTTGGCCTTGTCGCTGATCGAGCGGCGGGCGCTCTTCAGGAACAGGTCGGTGCCTTCACGGCGGGAGAGTTTGGCCTTGGGGCCGAGATAGCGTGCCACTTGAGCTTCCTTCTATGTCATCTGCCGCAGTTGCCTGCGGGAGCCATCGGCGGAGAGCCGATGGCGGTGGGCTTGGTTAAAAAATCAGATACGACGACGTTTCTGCGGACGGCAGCCATTGTGCGGCACCGGCGTCACGTCGGAAATCATGTTGATGCGGATGCCGAGGGCAGCCAATGCACGCACCGACGACTCACGGCCAGGGCCGGGGCCCTTGATCTCGACGTCGAGGTTCTTGATGCCCTGCTCCAGAGCAGCACGACCCGCCACTTCCGACGCCACCTGGGCGGCGAACGGCGTGGACTTGCGCGAGCCCTTGAAACCCTGGCCACCGGAAGAGGCCCAGGACAGGGCGTTACCCTGGCGATCCGTGATGGTGATGATCGTGTTGTTGAAGGAGGCATGCACGTGGGCAATACCATCAGCCACGTTCTTGCGGACCTTCTTGCGCACACGCTGCGCGGCATTATTGGCGGGAGACTTAGCCATGGTGTTCTTTCAATGCCTGTTATTTCTTCAGAGACTGGGCAGCCTTGCGCGGGCCCTTGCGAGTACGGGCGTTGGTACGCGTACGCTGGCCACGCATGGGAAGACCGCGACGATGACGGAAGCCGCGGTAGCAACCGATGTCCATCAGGCGCTTGATGTTCATCGTGGTCTCACGACGCAGGTCACCTTCGATGGTGATACCGGCGATCTGGTCGCGGATTTTTTCCAGGTCGGCGTCGGTCAGGTCCTTGACCTTCTTGGAATATGCAATGCCGCAGGCATCGCAAATCTTGCGAGCGCTCGTGCGACCGATGCCGAAGATGGCGGTCAAGCCAATTTCAGCATGCTTATGCGGCGGAATGTTGATGCCAGCGATACGTGCCATTTTCGTCCTCTATAACTCTTGCAATCAGCCTTGGCGCTGCTTGTGACGCGGATCCGTGCAGATCACGCGCACCACACCTTTGCGGCGGATGATCTTGCAGTTGCGGCAAATTTTCTTGACCGAAGCCGAA
>JAYRLJ010000445.1:0-2302 GCA_041905305.1 Hylemonella sp.
GTGGAGATGCAGGGAATGTAGAAGGTCAGGAACAGCAGCAAGGTCATGATCTGCACCCAGTCGAGCACGGTGCCGACGTCAAACGTGCCAAGCGCCTGGTAGATCATCAGCAGCGACAGTTCCTTGCGCAGCACGCCGAACAGGAGCGGCACCCCCAGGGCCAGCGGCAAGCCCAGCCACCACACCGACACCGGCGTCAGCACGGTATTGATGATGCGGTCGGCGCCGACGTGGCTCAGCAGCGCCAGCACCACGCTGCCGCCGACCAGCAGCGGCGCGACGATGGTGAGCACGTCGCTGGTGCGGTCCCACGTCTCGGCCAGCATCTTTTTCAATTGCGGCAGCGCGTACGGCGGGATCTCCTGGATCTGCCCGGGGCCGAGTTCGCGGTGGTTGCGCGCGAGGATGCGGCCCATGACCGCGATCAGGACGATGGTGAGCGCGAAGATCGCGAACACGCCGCCCGCGCCGAGATACTTTCCCGCCAGCGCGAGGATGATGGCCGAGCGCGCCGAGCACGGCACGAAGGTGATCAGCGCCGAGGCGATGATGCGCTCGCGCCCGCTGGTGGTCTTGGCCACCGCCGAAATCGCCGGCACGTTGCAGCCCAACCCGGTCAGGAACGTCACCGCGACCCCGCCGTGCAGGCCGATGTGATGGAACGCGCGATCGACCACGAAGGCGATGCGCTGCATGATGCCTGACTCTTCCAATGCCACCAGCAGCAGCACCAGCGGGATCATGTACGGCACCACGATGCCGACGAGACCGATCAGGCCGTCGACCACCGCGCGCGCGACCACACCCCCGGTCGAATCCGGCTTCCAGCCGGCGACGGCATCGGTCAGTTGGGCAGTGCTCATCTGGTCCAGCCACCCGCTCACCTCGAAGACCACGAACAGCACCGCCGCGAATACCGCCAGCGAGCCGATCAGGCCCAGCTGCGGATGCAGGAACAGCTCGTCCAGCCAGTAGCGCCAACCGCGGCCACCGTCCGGCGCACCCGATACGCCGGCCCGAGTGCCGCTCTCGTAGAGCAACGCCGCACGATGATGGCGGTCCGCGTGCAGTTCCTGCTCCAGTGGCCGCGGCATCGCCTGCGACGCCGCCGCGCGCAAGCGCAGCAGCTCGGGAAACAGGTCGGGAAAATGCTGCTCCAGCTCGTCCTCGAAATAGCGGTTGCCGGCCGCAAATTGCGTGAGCAGGAATTCGGCAGGGATCCGGAAGGCGGCCAGGATTTCCGGCCGGTCCAGCGCCTGTGCCAGCGGCGCCAGGCTGTCGAGGATGTGCTTGCCCGGTAATTGGGGCACTGGCCGGAGCTGGTCGCGTCGTGCCTCGACCGCCGCGGCGAACAGCGACGAGATGCCCTGCCCCATGGTCGCCACCAGCGGGATCACCGGCATGCCCAGCATCGCCGAGAGCGCCTTGACGTTGATGTGCAGCCCCTTCTTCGCCGCCTGGTCGATCATGTTGAGGGCGATTACCACCGGGCGGCCCAGCTTGGACAGTTCCAGGGTCAGCACCAGGTCGCGCTCCAGCCGGGTGGCATCGACCACCTGGATCAGCACTTCCGGCGGCGCGAACGGCGCGGGCGGCTCGCCCCCCTCGTGCGCGGATACGGGCGGGCGCTCGTCGCCCCACAGCAGGTACTTGAGCGCCGCCACATCGTCCTGTGCCATATCCAGCAGCGAGGAAATACTCGGCAGGTCGACAACACTGGCCTCGTCGAGGCCGATCTGCACGGTGCATTCGCCATAGGTGCGCTGCGTGCCTGCCAGCTTGCCGGTGTTGGGCGCGGTGCTGGCCACGGCGCTGAACAGCGTGCTCTTGCCCGCATTCGGCATGCCCACCAGCGCGATGCGCAAGCGCCGCACGCCGCGGAACAGCGGGGTGCGCAGCGGGACGGTAGCTCGGGAAGTGAGGTGATTCTGTGCGTTCACGCGGTCAGTCTGGCAGGCGGACTTGGTGCAATGGATGCGCCATCATACTGGCAGAGGCAGCACGCTTGCCAGACGAGCGCGTCACGACAGTACCCACCTTTGTCCCACGCTTCACCCCTCGCGGGAATGCGACCCAACGCGCGCATCGCCGGGAATCCTGTCCTTTGCAAACGTCCGGGCAATGTTCAGGCGAATTGTCACCTCTACCGGTATCTGCCTTCGAGAATGATGTCCTTCAGCACATCCTTCCCGCGCGTCATCGGAAACGCGTTCGCCTCATCTTTCGGCGGCACCGCGAATTTCAATTTGCCAATCACGCGATCCTGTGACGCCGCCACCAGCGTTGATGCAATCACCCGTCC
>JAYRLJ010000446.1:0-2284 GCA_041905305.1 Hylemonella sp.
CGGCTCGGACACCAGTGCTTGCAGCGGGTGGCTCTCGATGGGCAGGCGCAGGCCGGCCATGGCGGCGATCACGCTGGAGTGGCCCGCGGCCACCACCGCCACCTTCTTCGCGCGGATGAAGCCGCGGCTCGTGTCCACGCCGGTCACGCGGGCGCCTTCTCGGGCGATGCCCACCACCTCGCAGTTCTGGAGGATGTCCACGCCCAGGGCATCGGCCGCGCGCGCGAAGCCCCAGGCCACGGCGTCGTGCCGCGCCACGCCGGCGCGCCGCTGCAGCGACGCGCCGAGCACTGGGTAGCGGGTGTTGAGGTTGATGAAGGGCAGCATGGCCTGGATCTGCTCCGCATCCAGCACTTCGGCGTCCACACCATTGAGCCGGTTGGCGGTGACACGGCGTTCGATGTCGCGCATGTCCTGCAGGGTGTGGCCGAGGTTCATCACGCCGCGCTGGCTGAACATCACGTTGTAGTTGAGGTCCTGCGACAGGCCCTCCCACAGCTGCATGGATTTTTCGTACAGCTGCGTCGCCTCGTCCCACAGGTAGTTGCTGCGCACGATGGTGGTGTTACGCCCCGTGTTGCCGCCACCCAGCCAGCCACGCTCCACCACCGCCACGTTGCGGATGCCATGCTCCTTGGCCAGGTAGTAGGCCGTGGCCAGGCCGTGGCCGCCGGCGCCGACCACCACCACGTCGTATTCGACACGCGGCTCGGGCGAACGCCACTGGCGCTGCCAGCCTTCGTGGTAGGACATCGCGTTGCGCAGCAGTGACCAGATCGAGAAACGTTGCATGGATGTTGTCCTGGTCAGGCAGTGCTGCGGCTCCGCGCAATTTGATGCCGGCCACTCTATGCGGCGAGCGACGCGGTCGCCCGTCGCATGGCGACGTTCATTGGAATGGATGCGACACCTGGCCGAATCGCCAACGATGCCGCCTGGCACGCTCGCCGCTGTCTGCCGCCGGCGTCGCAAAGTGTCCAAACAATGCCGCATTCGCACCATTCGTCCGGCGATGCCAGGACCTAGCATCAGGCTGGGCGCAGTGGTCCCTTTCGGGGACTTTGCCGCAGTGGTCCCTTTCGGGCCCATTGCCATCGAACCCTGCAATGACCGCTTGATGAGTGAGGCCTCATGACACGCAACATCGATCGTCGGAAGTTCATCACCCATGGGGGCGTCGCGATCGCGACGGGTCTCACGGCCCTGCCTGTCGCATCACAGTCCAGCAAGGGCGAGGTCGTGGTCGCCAACTGGGGCGGCAGTTGGAACGATCGCGCCGTCAGGTTCATCGAGGCGCCATTGCTCGAGTCTGCTGGCATCAAGGTCGTGCGTGACCTGGCGGCGGCGCCGGCTCGGCGGACCAAGCTGCTGGCAGAGCGGGCACTGCCGCGCGCGACCATCGACGTGGCCCAGTTCTCAGAGGCCGACGCCCACCTGCTGTTCACGCAGGGGGTATGGGACACCATCGACGAGACCAAGGTGCCGAACCTGAAGTACGTGCACGACAACCTCAAGACCAATTACTTTGTGCCCTGGCAGTACAGCGGTTGGGTGCTGGTTCACAACCCCTCGAAGGTGCCTGAGCCGCCGCGCAAATTTGCCGACCTGCTGAACCCCAAGTACGCAGGCAAGGTGGGCTTGACCGACATCCACTATTCGCTGCACATCCGGGCCGCTGCACTGGCCGCCGGTGGGGGCCTGCACGACATTGCGCTTGGCCAAAAGTGGCTGCTGGAGCTGAAGAAGGCGGTCCAGCCGCGCCTGTATCCCGGACACGAGCAGGTGCAGGTCGCGTTGAAGAACGAGGAGGTCTGGATCAGCACCAACTTCCGCTCGCGTGCACTGCAGTTCGGCCACGAGGGCGCGCCGGTCGTGCCGCAATACCCAGGTGAAGGCAGCATCGGCGTGGTCTTCGGCGCGGGCGTGACCAAGCGCGCGCGCAACAAGGAAAACGCCTATGCCTACCTGAACGCGATGCTCGACCCCAAAGCCATGGGTGCGTTGGTGCAGGAGACCTTCTACGCGCCCGCGATCAAGAACGCGCAGTTGCCCGCTGAGGTCAAGGCCCGGCTCGAGTTCTCGGCCGATGAACAGAAGCGCTTGCACTTCCCCGACCTGGCCAAGGCCGGCCAAGAGGATCCGGCGCTGCTGGACTGGTGGAACAAGGTGTACAAGGCCTGACCGGTGACCGCCGCCGCCCCGGCCGCACGCCGCGGCTTTGACCTCTCGTGGCTGCCGGCGCTGCCGGCCGACGGCATCGCTAAAGTGTTCCTGGTGATGCCTC
>JAYRLJ010000066.1:0-12355 GCA_041905305.1 Hylemonella sp.
CTTCGCCCTGGCTGCTGCCACCCTGCTGGCTGGTGCCGCCCAGGCCCAGACGGCCTCTTACGCCATCGACCCGACCCACACTTTCGCCACCTTCGAAATCGGTCACTTCGGCACCACCACCAACCGCGGCCGTTTCGACAAGAAGGAAGGCACGATCCAGTTCGACAAGGCCGGCAAGAGCGGCAAGGTGGAGCTGACCATCGACATGACGTCCATCAACACCGGCACCGCCGCGTTCGACAAGCACCTGCAGAGCGCCGACCTGTTTGACGCCGCCAAGCACCCGACCGCCAAGTTCGTTGCCGACAAGTTCAGCTTCAACGGCGACAAGGTCAGCGAAGTGGCCGGTGCCCTCACCCTGCTGGGCAAGACCAACCCGGTGGTGCTCAAGGCCACCCAGTTCAACTGCTACCAGAACCCCATGCTCAAGCGTGAGGTGTGCGGCGGCGACTTCGAGACCACCATCGACCGCACTGCTTACGGCATGAACTACGGTGTGGACTGGGGTTTCCCGAAGAACGTGCGCATCGTCGTGCAGGTGGAAGCCGTCAAGCAGTAATCCTGCTGCCTGCGCTGCATCCCAGCCGGTCTCTGACCGGCTTTTTCATGCCTGCTCGCCATGCCGCGCGGACATCCTTGCTAGAGTCGCGGCTTCCAGAAAACTTCACCCGATCAACGATGAGCCTGCAATCCGTCCGTGCGTTCTTCCAGTCCCGTCAGCTCGACATCCGCATCATCGAGCTCGATGTCAGCACCGCCACGGTGGAACTGGCCGCGCAGGCGCACGGCGTCGAGCCCGGGCGCATCGCCAAAACCCTGGCTTTCCGTTTGGGCGACGGCCGTGTGATCCTGCTGGTAGCCAGTGGCGACCGTCGCATCGACAACCGCAAGTTCAAAGACGCTTTCGGCAAGGGCAAGATGCTGCCGGCCGACGAGGTGGTGGCACTCACCGGCCACCCGGTCGGCGGTGTCTGCCCGTTCGGCCTGGCGCAGCCGCTGCCAATCTACCTGGATGTGTCGCTGCAGCAGTACGACGTGGTGCTGCCGGCGGCCGGCGCCGTGCACAGCGCGGTGCGCGTCACGCCGGCGCAACTGGCCGAGGTGACAGGCGGCCAGTGGGTGGAGGTCTGTTAGGTCGCCTGCAATGCGAAAGCGTCCATTGCCAGCATGCCGTACATCACCTCGCGGCTGATGTAGTCGGGCCGCGCGTCGTCGTCGGCCGCGCCGAGCGCAAAGAACAGCGGCAGGAAGTGCTCGTCCGTGGGGTGGGCGCGCTCGGCATGGGGCGCCAGCGTGCGGTAGTTGAGCAGCGCCGCCAGGTCACCCCGGGTCAGGGTGTTCTCGACCCAGCGGCTGAACTCGATCACATAGGGGGCGGGTTCGCGCGCGCCGCCGAAGAATTCGCCCAGGTTGTGCGTCATGCTGCCCGTGCCCATCAGCAGCACGCCTTGCTCGCGCAGGCCGCGCAGGGCCCGGCCCAGTTCGTACACCTGTGCCGGTTCCCAGTGGGCGGGCAGGGCGACCTGCACCACCGACACATCGGCCGCGGGGTACAGGTGCATCAGCGGCACCCAGGCGCCATGGTCGAAGGGGCGCTGCGCATCCAGGCTGGCCTCCAGCCCCGCGGCTTGCAGCCGTTCCACGATGTCCTGTGCCAGCTGCGCCTGCCCTGGTGCCGGGTACTGCAGCGCGTAGAGTCCGGCCGGAAAGCCACCGAAGTCGTGCCAGGTTTCGGGCGCGGGCGCCCCCATCACCCGCGGGGTGCGGGCCATCCAGTGCGGTGACATCACCACGATGGCGCGCGGCCGGGCGTGCGCCTGCGCCCAGGCGTGCAGCGCCGGGCCGGTGCGGCCGGCATCCAGCGCGAACAGCGGCGCGCCGTGCGAGACAAACAGGCTGGGCAGGGTAGTCATGCGGAGGCCTCTCCTGGCTTGAGCCAGAGACGTTGGGGAATGTGCTGCTGCAGCTTTTCAACCGCCAGCGCGACGAGGTCGGGGTGCAGTTCATGGCCGACGAAAGGCAGGACGTCAGCGGTGAAGTCCGTCCCCAGGGTCTTGAGCCGCATCGCGCCTTCGATCGTGTGGCGGTAGGGCATGACGGCATCGGCCTTGCCATGCAGCAGGTGGATGGTCAGGTCCTCGTGCAGGGCTTGCTCGGGCAGGACAGCAAAGCGCCCGCCGATGGCGACGATGCGTGAGGCCAGCGGTACCGGCTGCTGCGCCGAGGCCAGCGCCATGATGGCGCCCTGCGAGAAGCCCACCAGGGCCGTGCCCGCCGGGCCCACCCCCGCCTGCTGCTGCCAATGGCGCACGGCGTACTCGAAGGTCGGCAGCGCGGCGGCCACGCGCGCCACCCGGTTTTCCTCCGTCACCTCGCGCACGGAAAACCACTGCCAGCCGACGGGTGCAAGATCCGACGGTTGCGCGGCATCCAGCGCCACCACCATGGCACCTGGAAAAGCGCTGGCGTAGGCCTGGCCCAGCGTGGCCATGGCGCGGGCGTCCGCGCCGACGCCATGGAACAGCAGGATGAGCTGGGCCGGCTGCGCCGGTCGCTGAAGGATGAGGGCTTGGGGCTGGTTCATGGTCGTGCTTCGGGTATTGGGAACGTGGTCATGACTTTATTGGTTTTGTTTTTGTTGATAAATGGTGATTTGATTGAATTATTGATGAGTAAAACAAGATAATCAGCACTACTCGCCATCCCAAACCATGGACCAGCTCAAAGCCATCGAATCGTTTGTCGCCGTGGCCCAGCAGGGCAGCTTCGTCAAGGCGGCCGAGAAGCTGGGCCTGTCGAAGGCCATGGTGTCGCGCAACGTCGGCGAACTGGAGGCCCACCTGGGGGTGCGGCTGATGCAGCGCACCACGCGCCGCCTGGCGCTCAGCGACGCCGGGGCCGCCTACCTGCAGCGCTGCACGCAGATCCTGGCCGAGCTGGAGGAAGCCAATGCCGCGGTCAGCGCCACTGCCCTGCAGGCCCAGGGCCGGCTCAAGATCACGGCGCCGCTGACCTTCGGCATCCGGCATCTGGCGCCGCTGTGGGGTGAGTTCCTGCGCATCCATCCGCAGGTGGAGCTGGAAGTCCATCTGAACGACCGTGTGGTGGACCTGGTGGACGAGGGTTACGACATGGCGGTGCGCATCGGCCAGCTCGCCCCCTCGTCGCTGATCGCGCGTCGCATCGCCAGCACGCGTCTTGTGCTGTGCGCTTCACCACGCTACCTGCAGCAGGCTGCTCCCATCCGCGATCTGGAAGACATCGCCCGCCATGCGGTCATCGGTTACACCTACCTGGCCACTGGCGAGCAATGGCACTTCACCGGGCCGCAGGGCGCACGCAGCATCGAGGTGCGGCCGCGCCTGCGCAGCAACAGCGGCGACACCTGTCGCGCCGCCGCGCTGGCGGACCAGGGCATCGTGTTCCAACCCAGTTTCCTGGTGGGGGAGGATCTGCAGGCCGGGCGCCTGCTGCCGGTCCTGCCGCAGTACGCCGGCCCAGAGCTGGACGTCAGTGTCGTCTACCCCAGCCGCCTGCACCTGTCGCACAAGGTGCGTGCCATGGTGGAATTCCTGGCCGATGCGTTCGCGCAGGCCGGGCGTCTTTGAGCGTTGGGCTTACCAGCGCAGACCGAGCTTGCCGAACAGCTTGCTCAGCACGAACAGCGGGCCCACCCAGAGGTACTGGATGTCCTCGAAGAACGAGGGCTTCTTGCCTTCAATCTTGTGGCCGATGAACTGGAAGACCCAGGCCACCACGAAGATGCCCACGCACAGCGTCAGTCGCTGCGCGCCCATGGCATGCACCAGGGCCAGCATCAGGGCCGAGCCGCCCAGCATGGCGATGAAGAAGGGCAGCGACAGCCGCACGTAGTACACCATGCTGGCGCCGATGAAGGCATAGGCCGCCAGCGGATGCGCTTCGTAGATCAGGCCCACCAGACTGAGCATGATCAGCGGGATGGCGATGAAGTGGATCAGTTCGTTGGTCGGGTGCCGGTGGCTTTCGCCGTAGTGCGCCAGCAGCTGGTCGACGCGGCGTTCGGGGCTTTCCTGGACAGCAGTGTTCATGGCAGTCTCCTCATGTTGTTGTGCGGCGATTCTCGCACCGGCCCCGTGCCGGCGCCAGAGGGGCTGTCCCCCAGGCGCAAGCGATGCGGTGCGGGGTATAGTGCCGCGCATGAGCACGCCCCTGCGCCAACCGCACTTCGTTCAGCTGTACCAGGAAGACCGTGCCGCCGTGCGCGCCGAACTGCAGGCTGGGCTGCTGGCGGCACCGGCCGCGCTGGCGCCCAAGTACCTGTACGACCCGCTGGGCTCGCGCCTGTTCGATGCCATCACCGAACTGCCCGAGTACTACCCCACGCGCACCGAGGCCGCGCTGCTGGCCGAGCATGGCGCGGCCATCGCCGCGCGGCTGCCAACCGGCGCCACGCTGGTGGACCTGGGCGCCGGCAACTGCGAGAAGGCGGCGCGCCTGTTCGGCGTGCTGCAACCCAGCCGCTATGTGGCGGTCGACATCTCGGTCGATTTCCTGCACAACGCCTTGCACTGCCTGCAGCGCCAGTTCCCGACGCTCGACATGCTGGGCGTGGGGCTGGACTTTTCCAGCACGTTGGCGCTGCCGTCCGAGGTGGGGCCGGGGCCGCGGCTGCTGTTCTACCCGGGCTCCAGCATCGGCAACTTCACGCCGCCGCAGGCGATGACCTTCCTGCGCCAGGTGCGCGCGGCGGCGCAGGGCGGCGGCCTGCTGGTGGGCGTCGATTTGGTGAAGCCGCTGGACGTGCTGGAGCCGGCCTACGACGACGCGTTGGGCGTGACGGCCGCCTTCAACAAGAACCTGCTGCTGCACGTCAACCGCCTGCTGGGGGCCGACTTCGATGTGCGCGACTGGCAGCACTTGGCCTTCTTCAATACCGAGCACTCACGCATCGAGATGCACCTGCAGGCCGTGCGCGACGTCACGGTGCGCTGGCCGCAGGCCGAGCGCCGCTTTGCCGCCGGCCAGCGCATCCACACCGAGAACTCGTACAAGTACCGCGTGGCTGATTTCGACGCCCTGCTGCACCAGGCCGGCTTTGACCAGACCGCGGTCTGGCAGGATGCGCGCGGTTGGTTCGCCATGTTCTGGGCCCAGGGCTGAGCGCATGCGCAAGCCGCTGATCCTGATTGCCAGCCCGGCGCTGGCCGACGCCAACAACGGTAACTGGCAGACCGCCTGGCGCTGGTCGCGCCTGCTGGCCGCTCACTACCGCACGCAGATCGTGCGCGACTGGCAGCCCGGGCAACACCCCGAGGCCGTGGTGATGCTGGCGCTGCATGCGCGCCGCGTGGCAGGGCCGATTGCCGCCTGGGCTGCCGCCCACCCCGGCCGCGGGCTGGCCGTGGTGCTCACCGGCACCGACCTGTACCGCGACATCCAGAGCGACGCCGCTGCCCAGCGCTCGCTGGCGCTGGCGCAGCAGCTGGTGGTGCTGCAGGAGCAGGGGCCGCAGGCCCTGCCGGCCGAGCTGCGCAGCAAGACGCGCGTCATCTTCCAGTCCACCACCGTGCGGCGCACGCTGGCCAAGACGCCGCGCCACCTGCGTGCCGTCATGGTGGGCCACCTGCGCGAGGAGAAATCGCCCGAAACCCTGTGGGCCGCGGCGCAACTGCTGCGCGCGCAGCCGGATATTCACATCGACCACATCGGCGCCGCGCTCGACCCCACGCTGGGCGCGGCGGCACAGGCCACCATGGCGCAGTGCCCGAATTACCGCTGGCTCGGCGGCCTGACGCACGAGGTCACGCGTCGCCACATCCAGCGCGCCCATGTGCTGGTGCACACCAGCCGCATGGAAGGCGGTGCCCACGCCATCATGGAAGCGGTGTGCAGCGGCACGCCGGTGCTGGCCTCGCGCATTGACGGCAATGTGGGCATGCTGGGGCCGGACTATGACGGCTACTTTCCCTGGGGCGATGCGGCGGCGCTGGCCGGCCTGCTGAAGCGCTGCCGTGAGGGTATGGGGGAGGGCATGGCGTCGGGTGTCAGCATGCTCACGGCCTTGCAGGCACAATGCAGCCTGCGCGCGCCGCTGTTCGAGCCGGCTGCCGAACGTGCCGCCTTGTTGGCACTGCTCCATGACCTGATCCACGCACCATGACTGCTACCAACTCCCCCAAGGCCGAACCCCGCCTGACGTCCCTCTCGCACGGCGGCGGCTGCGGCTGCAAGATCGCCCCTGGCGTGCTGTCCGAGATCCTCAAGAGCGGCAGCGGTCTGCCGGTGCCACCCGAGTTGCTGGTGGGCATCGAGACCGCCGATGACGCGGCGGTCTACCAGCTCAACGACGAACAGGCGCTGATCGCGACCACCGACTTCTTCATGCCCATCGTCGACGATCCGTTCGACTTCGGCCGCATCGCCGCCACCAACGCCATCTCCGACGTCTACGCCATGGGTGGCAAGCCCATCATGGCGCTGGCCCTGGTGGGCATGCCGATCAGCGTGCTGTCCACCGACACCATCGGCCAGATCCTGGCCGGCGGCCAGGCGGTGTGCAAGGCCGCAGGCATCCCGATCGCCGGCGGCCACACCATCGACTCGGTCGAGCCCATCTACGGCCTGGTGGCCATGGGCCTGGTGCATCCCAAGCGCGTCAAGCGCAATGCCGACGCGCGCGTGGGCGACCGGCTGATCCTCGGCAAACCGCTCGGTGTGGGCGTGCTCTCGGCGGCGCTGAAGAAGGAAGCGCTCGACGCTGCCGGTTACGCGCAGATGATCGCCACCACCACCAAGCTCAACACGCCCGGCCCCGAACTGGCCGCACTCGACGGCGTGCATGCGTTGACTGATGTCACCGGCTTCGGCCTGGCCGGCCATGCGCTGGAACTGGCGCGCGGTGCCCAGTGCACGGTAGCGATTGATTGGGCCCGCGTGCCCTTGCTCGACGGCGTGCGTGCGCTCGCCGCCCAGGGCATGGTCACCGGCGCATCGGGCCGCAACTGGGCCGGCTACGGCAAGGACGTCACGCTGCCGGCCGGTTTCGAGGCGGTGGACCAGGCGCTGCTGACCGACCCGCAGACCAGCGGCGGCCTGCTGGTGTCGTGCACGCCCGAGACGGTGGACCAGGTGCTGGCCATCTTCCGCCAGCACGGCTTTGCCGCCGCGGCTGAGATCGGCGCCATCACTGCGGCTGACGCCGCCGGCCGTCTGGTCGTTCGCTGAAGTCACCACATCAAACGCCCCGCAGGCCGGCTGGTCTGCGGGGCGTTGTCATCTGGGGGAGTGCGCCTCGTCGCCCGGCAAACTGACCTGCGCTGCAGGATCGGCGATACTTCAGTGATTGCTGATATTCAGTCCGGTGCCCCTCCATGCCTAACCCCCTGTTCCAGTTCGGCCAACGTGTCGACGGCTACGACATTCCCGTGTTGAACGAGCGCGCTGTGCGTGCCGCGGCTGGCATCCTGTTCCTGTTCGCCATCATCGCCTTCATGAACGCCTGGCTGCTCGGCAACTTCCAGCCCACGCGGGTGTTCGTGGTGGCCTTTCTGGCGGACTTCACGCTGCGTCTGCTGGTCAATCCGCGCTACGCGCCCACGCTCATCCTCGGCCAATGGCTGGTGCGCAAGCAGCAGCCCGAATGGGTGGGGGCGCCGCAGAAGCGCTTTGCCTGGGCCATTGGTTTCGTGCTCGCGCTGGTCATGCTGTACCTGGTGGTGAGCCGCCAGGTCGTCGGCCCGGTCAACCTGCTGGTGTGCGCGGCGTGCCTGACGCTGTTGTTCTTCGAGACCGCTTTCGGCATCTGCCTGGGCTGCAAGCTCTACAACCTGTTCGGCCACACGCCGGCGCAGCTGTGTCCTGGCGGCGTGTGTGAGGCGCCGGCTGCACGCGGCCTGGGCCTCAGCGCCGTGCAGGTGCTCGCGCTGCTGGCCTACGGCCTGGGTGTGGGGGCAGTGGCGCATGCGGTGTATGGCGCGGGCGAACCGTCGGCCGTCGCGCCGGCCGCGGTCCCGGCTGCCATCGACCCGGCTGAGGCCGAGCGCTGCAAGGTGCCTGAGTTCGCCAAGGCCATGGGCCATGAGGAAAAGTGGAAGCTTCACAACAACTGCAAGTGACCCGGAAAGAAAGACGAGGAGAGACTGCCATGCAAAAGACAACACGTTGGGTCGCCGCCGGCTTGGTGGCGGTACTCGGGCTGTTCACCAACGCTGCCAGTGCGGTGGAGGTGAGCTTCCAGCCGGTCGCGGATGGCGTCTACGCCTACATCGGTGACATGGGGGGGCGTACCGCCGCCAATGAAGGGCTGAACGCCAACATCGGTCTGGTGGTGACGCCGGCCGGCGCCGTGTTGATCGACAGCGGCGCCACCTTCGAAGGTGCGCGCCAGATCCACGCCGCCGTGCGCCGCGTGACGTCGCAGCCGGTGCGCTGGGTCATCAACACCGGCGGGCAGGACCACCGCTGGCTCGGCAACGGCTACTTCCAGGCGCAGGGCGCGGAGATCATTGCCCATGCCCAAGGCGAGGCCGACCTGCGCAGCCGCGGCAACGACCATCTCAGCAGCCTGCAGGCCGTGCTGGGTGCCAAGGCGGCCGGCACGGTGCCGACCCTGCCCACGCGCTGGCTGCAGGGCAGCGACGAACGGCTCGAATTCGGCGGCGTGGTGCTCGAGATCAAGTACCGCGGTGGCGCCCATACGCCGGGCGACATCCTGGTCTGGCTGCCGGGCAAGAAGGTGCTGTTCAGTGGTGATGTCGTGTACGTGGACCGTCTGCTGGGCGTGATCCCGGTCAGTCAGACCAAGCCCTGGCTGGCGACTTTCGCCGAGATCGAGCGCCTCGCGCCGCCTGTCATCGTGCCCGGTCACGGGCGTGTGACCGACCTCGCCACCGCGCAAGCGCAGACGCGCGACTACCTGCAGGCCCTGCGCGCGCACATGAAGCAGGCTGTCGACGACGGCCTGGACATGAGTGCCGCCGTCAAGCGCTTCGATGCACGGCGTTGGTCCACGCTGCTCAATGCCGCCGAGCTGATGCCCGGCAACGCCAGCCGAACCTACCTGGAACTCGAACGCGAGTAGTCGGCAGCCGGTGCTGTGTTCAGCTCTTGGGCAGCAGCACGGCCATGGTGATACGCGAGACGCAGCTCATCTCGCCGGCGTCGTTGCGCATGTCGATCTGCCAGACCTGGGTGGTGCGGCCGATGTGCACCGGGCGCGCGGTGCCGGTGACCCAGCCGCTCTTCACGCCGCGCAGGTGGTTGGCATTGATGTCCAGACCCACAGCCTGGTGGCCTTCCGGCGCGGCGAACACCGCGCCGCAGGATCCCAGCGTCTCGGCCAGCACCACGCTCACGCCGCCGTGCAGCAGGCCGTAGGGCTGGCGCGTGCGCTCGTCCACCGGTACGCGGGCCACGAGGTAGTCGTCACCGACTTCGGTGAACTCCAGGCCGAGCCGCTCGCCGGCAGTGCCGGGCATGAGGGCGTTGAGGATCTCGACCGAGACGGGTTTCTTCCAGATGGCGGCCATGGCGGTTCCGATGCGTTGAAGGCGGGCGTCAGGCCAGCAGGGCCTGCGCGAATTCGCGTGCGTTGAAGGTCTGCAGTTCGTCGAGCTTCTCGCCCACGCCGATGAAATACACCGGCACCGGGCGCTCGCGTGCAATGGCGGCCAACACGCCGCCCTTGGCCGTGCCGTCGAGCTTGGTGACGATCAGGCCGGTCAGGCCCAGTGCCTCATCGAAGGCCTTGACCTGCGCCAGTGCGTTCTGCCCGGTGTTGCCGTCGATCACCAGCAACACCTCGTGTGGCGCTGTCTCGTCGGCCTTCTGCACCACGCGTTTGATCTTGCGCAGCTCTTCCATCAGGTGGAGCTGCGTCGGCAGCCGGCCGGCGGTGTCCACCAGCACCACATCCTTGGCCCGGGCCTTGCCGGCGCTCACGGCGTCGAAGCAGACCGAGGCCGGGTCGCCGCCCATCTGGTGCACGATCTCCACCGTGTTGCGCTCGGCCCAGACCATCAGCTGCTCGCGCGCCGCGGCGCGGAAGGTGTCGGCCGCGGCCAGCAGCACGCTGGCGCCCTCGTTCGAGAGGTGGTGCGTCAGCTTGCCGATGCTGGTGGTCTTGCCGGCGCCGTTGACACCGGCCACCATGATCACCGTGGGCTTGTGCTCACCCACGGTCAGCGGCTTTTCCAGCGGTGCCAACAACTCGGTCAGGGCGTCCATCAGCAGGCCCTTCACGGCCGCCGGCTCGGTGGTCTTGCTTTCCTTGACGCGGCGCTTGAGGTCGTCCAGCAGGAACTGTGTGGCGGACACACCGGCGTCCGCCATCAGTAGCGCGGCTTCCAGCTCCTCGTACAGCGCGTCGTCGATCTGCGCGCCGGTGAAGACGGTGGCAATGCTGCTGCCGGTCTTGCGCAAGCCGCTCTTGAGCTTGTCGAGCCAGGATTGGCGCTCGGGCGCGGCAGGCTGGGCGGCCGGGGCAGACGCTGCCGGGGCAGCTGGCGTCGCTTCCGGTGCCACCGCAGGGGCAGGGGATTTCTTCTTGAAAAAACTGAACATTTGGGGCGTTCTTAGAATCCATCATTCTATGAAACGCCTCCTCTCCCTTGTTTTCTGCGCCTTGCTGAGCCTGTCGGCCGGCGCGCAGGCCCCGGCGCAGGCCGAACAGTTCACCCTGGCCAATGGCATGACGCTCATCGTCAAGCCCGACCGGCGTGCCCCCACGGCGGTGCACATGGTCTGGCTGCGCGTGGGCGCCATGGATGAGGTGGACGGCGCCACCGGCCTGGCCCATGTGCTGGAGCACATGATGTTCAAGGGCACGCGTACTCTCAAGCCGGGTGAATTCTCGCGCCGGGTGGCCGCTTTGGGCGGGCGCGAGAACGCCTTCACCGGGCAGGACTACACCGGTTACTTCCAGCAGATCCCCGCCAGCCGCCTGGCTGACGTGATGAAGCTCGAAGCCGACCGCTTTGCGAACAACCGCTGGTCCGATGCCGAGTTTCGCAAGGAGCTGGAGGTGGTGAAGGAAGAGCGCCGCCTGCGCACCGAAGACAACCCGCGTGCGCTGCTGTTCGAATCGCTCAGTGCCGCCACCTTCCAGGCCGCGCCCTACCGCCGCCCCATCGTCGGCTGGATGAGTGACCTGGAGGCGCTGCAGCCCGACGACGCGCGGGCCTTCTACCGCCGCTGGTATGTGCCGGCCAATGCCGTCGTGGTGGTGGCCGGCGACGTGGACGTGGCGCAGGTGCGCCGCCTGGCCGAGCAGACCTACGGCCGCATTCCCGCGCGTGCCGTGCCGGCGCGCAAGCCGCAGGGCGAGCCACCGCAGCGCGGCCTGCGCCGCATCGACGTCAAGGCCCCGGCCGAGCAGGCCTATGTGGCGCTGGCCTTCAAGGTGCCGCGCCTGCAGTCGCTCGACCAGCCCACGCCGCAGGACGACGATGCGCTGGCGCTCACCGTGCTGGCCGCCGTGCTCGACGGCTACAGCGGCGCGCGCCTCGACCGTGCGCTGACCCAGGGCACCGACCGCGTGGCCGACAGCGCCGGTGCCAGCAACGGCCTGCTCGGCCGCGGCCCGCAGCTCTTCGTGCTCGACGGCGTGCCCGCGCCGGGCAAGAGCGCGGCGCAGGTGGAAGCCGCGCTGCGCGAACAGGTGGCACGCGTGGCGCGTGAGGGCATCTCTGCCGCCGAGCTGGAGCGCGTCAAGACCCAGTGGGTGGCCAGCGAGGTCTACCGCCGCGATTCGCTTTTCTTCCAGGCGCGCGAGCTCGGCAACAACTGGGTGCTGGGCCTGCCGCTCGATACCAGCGAGAAACTGCTGGCGCGGCTGCGCGCCGTCACGGCCGAACAGGTGCAGGCCGTGGCGGCACGCTACTTCGGTGACGACCAGCTCACTGTGGCCCAGCTGCTGCCGCAGCCGCCCGACCCGAATCGTCCCAAGCGCCTGCCCGTGACCGGCGGTCGCCATTGAAGAGGCTTGTGATGTTTGCTATTAAAAAAAGAGCTATCGGCGCCCTTCTGACGGGCGTTGCAGCCCTGTTTGGCGTGAGTGGCGCGCAGGCCGGCATTCCCATCCAGCACTGGCAGCAGGCCGGCGTGCCGGTCTACCTGGTGGAAAGCCCGGCCGTGCCCATGGTGGATGTGCAGGTGGACTTCGACGCCGGCAGCCGGCGCGACCCGGCTGCGCAAGCCGGCCTGGCCAGTGTCATGGCTGGCATGACGGCCAAGGGTCTGCGTGCCGTGAATGGTGCCCCGGCGCTCGATGAAAACGCGCTGGGCGAAGCGTGGGCCGATCTGGGCGCCGCCTTCGGCGCCAGCGCCGGCAGCGACCGCCTGAGCTACACCCTGCGCTCGCTCACTTACCCTGATT
>JAYRLJ010000067.1:0-12338 GCA_041905305.1 Hylemonella sp.
ACCCGTGCAGGACTAGCGCTCCTGGAGCACGTACCCCGAGTGTTTGCGGCGGTGACACAGGCTCGCGACAGTGTGCGTGCTGCGTCGTCGGGGTTTCAGGGGGCGGTCTCCAATCTGAAGTGCAACACCTCCGTCCTGAGGTAAGTTGTCACGATGAGCACCCGATACCGCCACTTGCAACCTGAAGAGCGCCTGACCCTCGCTTCCTTGCTCCAGCAAGGCTGGAGCCTGCGGCGCATTGCTCAGCAGTTGGGGCGCAGCCCCAGCACCTTGAGCCGCGAGGTGACCCGCAACCGCAGTGGCGATGCCTACTGGTCTGCCCCCGCTCAGAGCCTGTGCCAGCAGCGTCGCATCGCCTCTCGCCCCCTGCCCAAGCTGCATGCCGACGGGGCGCTGTGGCATGTGGTCACCGATCTGTTGCTGCGCCGCTGGTCTCCTCAGCAAATTGCCCGCACACTGCGGCGCATGCATCCTGATGATTCCTCCCAGCGTGTGGGCCATGAGACGCTCTACAACGCGATCTATGCCTATCCCCGTGGTGAGCTGCGCAGCCAGCTCATCGCCTTGCTGCGCCAAGGCAAGAGCACACGCCGCCCTCGCAGTGGCGGTGAAGACCGCCGGGGCAAGCTGCCCGAGATGGTCAGCATCCATGTGCGTGCGCCCGAAGTCGATGACCGCCTGATGCCGGGGCACTGGGAGGGCGATCTCATCAAGGGCGAGGGCAACCGCTCCGCAGTGGGTGTTCTTGTGGAGCGCAGCTCCCGTCTGGTGCTGCTGTGCAAGATGCCCGATGCCACCGCTGCCTCAGCCCTGGCCGCCTTCAGCGCCAAGCTCAACCAGATCGCCCAGCCTCTGCGCCAGACGCTCACCTACGACCAGGGCAAGGAGCTGGCCTGTCATCGCGAGCTGACTCAAGCCACCGGGGTGAAGATCTACTTCTGTGATCCCCACAGTCCTTGGCAGCGCGGCTCATGCGAGAACACCAACGGCTTGTTGCGCCAGTTCTTGCCCAAGGGCACTGACCTGTCGGTGCATGACCAGGACATGCTGGACTCCATCGCAGATCTGATGAACAACCGGCCACGCCAGACCTTGGACTGGAACAGCCCCTACCAGACCTTCAGGCAGTTCATGCGGGACATCCAACAGGCCAAGACCGCTACCATCCACTGATCGAAGTCACTGCAGTTCCATCACAGTGTTGCACTTCGGATTGGAGACCGCCCATCAAAAACTTATTGTCGTTTGTGAAATTGGTGGATAGATTCTCTGTGAAATTTCACCAGCCGTCGAGCGGCCATTCTTTCAGGAGACACGATGTCCACTTCCCCCATTCCCCAGGTTCCGCTGTTCATCAACGGCGAGTTCGTCCAGTCCCGCACCACACAGTGGCGCAACGTGGTCAATCCGGCCACACAGGAGGTGCTGGCCCGCGTGCCGCTGGCCACGCCCGACGAGGTCCACGTTGCCGTGGCCGCTGCCACCGAAGCGTTCAAGACCTGGCGCAAGACGCCCATCGGCACCCGCGCGCGCATCTTCCTGAAGTACCAGCAGTTGATCCGCGAGAACATGAAGTCGCTCGCCGCCACGCTCACGGCCGAACAGGGTAAGACCCTGGCCGACGCCGAGGGCGATGTCTTCCGAGGTCTGGAGGTGGTGGAACACGCCGCAGCCATCGGCAACCTGCAATTGGGCGAACTTGCCATGAACGTGGCCGGCGGCGTGGACACCTACACACGCCTGCAGCCACTGGGGGTGTGCGCCGGCATCACGCCGTTCAACTTCCCGGCCATGATCCCGCTGTGGATGTTTCCGATGGCCATCGCCTGCGGCAACACCTTCGTGCTCAAGCCCTCCGAGCAGGACCCCATGGTCACCATGGCGCTGGTGAAGCTGGCCCACGAAGCGGGCATTCCCAAAGGTGTGCTCAACGTCGTGCACGGTGCGGCCGAGGTGGTGGACGCGATCTGCGACCACCCGGACATCAAGGCCATCTCTTTCGTCGGCTCGACCAGGGTCGGCACGCATGTCTACAACCGCGCCTCGCTGGCCGGCAAGCGCGTGCAGTGCATGATGGGCGCGAAGAACCACGCCATCGTCCTGCCTGACGCGCACAAAGAGCAGACGCTCAACGCCCTGGTCGGCGCCGGCTTCGGCGCAGCCGGCCAACGCTGCATGGCCACCTCGGTGGTGGTGCTGGTGGGTGAGGCCCAGCAGTGGACTGCCGAACTGGTGACCAAAGCCAAAGGCCTGCGGATCGGCAATGGCTGCGACAACCCCGACCTGGGCCCGGTGATTTCGTGTGCAGCCAAAGAACGCATCGAAGGCCTCATCGCCCGTGGTGTGGAAGAAGGCGCCACGCTGGAACTCGACGGCCGTCTGCCCGAACTGCCCGGGGCCCTCCGCGAAGGCAACTTCGTGGCACCCACCATCTTTTCGGGTGTCAGGCCCGGCATGGCGGTCTACGAACAGGAAATCTTCGGCCCGGTGCTCTGCCTGGTGGCAGCGGCCACTCTTGACGAGGCCATCGCCCTGATCAATGCCAACCCCAACGGCAACGGCACGGCCATCTTCACGCAGTCGGGCGCTGCCGCGCGCAAATTCGAGGAAGAGATCGACGTCGGCCAGGTGGGCGTGAATGTACCCATCCCGGTACCCGTGCCGATGTTCTCGTTCACCGGCTCGCGTGCGTCCAAGCTCGGTGACCTGGGCCCCTACGGCAAGCAGGTGGTGACTTTCTATACCCAGACGAAGACCGTGACCGCGCGCTGGTTCGAGGACGACGTCTCGACCGGTGTGAACACCACCATCAGCCTGCGCTGACCACCCGGGTCCGCCATGAACTTCGAGCTGAACGAGGAACAGTCCGCGTTCCAGCAGGCTGCGCGCAACTTCGCCACGAACGAACTCGCCCCGCGCGCGGCCGAATGGGACGCCCGGGGGCATTTCCCGAAGGACGTGATCGCGCAGGCCGGTGCACTGGGCTTCTGCGGCCTGTACGCCGACAGCGCCTACGGGGGTCTGGGGCTCTCGCGCCTGGACGCCACCGTGGTGTTCGAGGAACTGGCCGCCGCCTGTCCCTCGACGGCGGCCTTCATCACCATCCACAACATGGCCACCTGGATGGTCACGGCTTTTGCCCGCCAGGACGTGGCCAGCCGCTGGGGCCCCATGCTGGCCAGTGGACAGGGCCTCGCGTCCTACTGCCTGACCGAGCCGGGCGCCGGCTCAGACGCGGCCTCGCTCAAGACCACGGCCCGGCGCGACGGTGACAGCTATGTGCTCAGTGGCAGCAAGGCCTTCATCTCGGGCGCCGGCAGCACCGACGCGCTGGTGGTGATGTGCCGGACCGGCGGGCCCGGCGCGGCCGGCATCTCGGCCCTGCTGGTGGGCGCCGACAGCCCGGGCATCCACTACGGCAAGAAGGAAGAGAAGATGGGCTGGAACAGCCAGCCCACACGCACCATCAGCTTCGACCACGTGCGCGTGCCCGTTTCGCATCTGCTGGGCCAGGAAGGCGAAGGCTTCAAGATCGCCATGAAGGGGCTGGACGGCGGGCGCATCAACATCGCCACCTGCTCCGTCGGCGCGGCCCAGGGGGCGCTGACCGCCGCACAGCGCTACATGCACGAGCGGCGCCAGTTCGGCAAACCGCTGGCCGACTTTCAGGCGCTGCAGTTCAAGTTGGCCGACATGGCCACCGAGCTGGTGGCCGCGCGCCAGATGGTGCGGCTAGCCGCCAGCCGGCTGGACCACCGGCACCCCGACGCCGCCACCTACTGCGCCATGGCCAAGCGCCTGGCCACCGACATCGGCTTCGAGGTCTGCAACCAGGCGCTGCAGATCCACGGCGGCTACGGCTATATCCGCGAATACCCGCTGGAGCGGCTGCTGCGCGACGCGCGCGTGCACCAGATCCTCGAAGGCACCAACGAAATCATGCGGGTGATCGTCGCCCGCCGCATGTTGCAAGACCACGCCACGGAGACCATTCGATGACTGAACCCACCTATGCGGGGCTGTCGCTTGAAAAGCGCGGCCACACCGCCATCGTGACCCTGAACAACCCGCCCGCCCACACCTGGACGGACCACAGCCTGGCCGCACTGACCCGGCTGGTCAAGGACCTGGAAGCCGACCGCGACGTCTATGCCCTGGTCATCACCGGCGCTGGCGAGAAGTTCTTCAGCGCGGGCGCCGACCTCAAACTCTTCGCCCCCACCGCCACCGGCACCGACAAGGCCACCGCCGCCACGATGGCGCGCCGCTTTGGCGAGGCGTTTGAAACACTGGCCGCCTTCCACGGCGTGAGCATCGCCGCCATCAACGGCTACGCCATGGGCGGCGGGCTCGAATGCGCGCTGGCCTGCGACCTGCGTGTGGCCGAAGAGCACGCCGTCATGGCGCTGCCCGAAGCCTCGGTCGGCCTGCTGCCCTGCGCGGGCGGCACCCAGTGGCTGGCCTGGAACGTGGGCGAGGCCTGGGCCAAACGCCTGGTGCTGCTGGGCGACCGCGCCGACGCCGCCATCGCGCTGCGCATCGGCCTGGTCGATGAGGTGGTTGGCAAAGGCCAGGCGCTCGAACGCGCCCTGGCCCTGGCCGCGAAAGTGGCCCAGCAAAGCCCCAGCGCCGTGCGCGCCTGCAAGCGGCTCATTCAGGGCGCGCGACACGGCTCGCCGCAGCAGACCCTGGTGGCCGAGCGCGAAGCCTTCATCGATCTGTTCGACACCGCCGACCGCAGCGAAGGTGTGTCGGCCTTTCTGGAAAAGCGGGCGCCGCAGTGGAAGAACGGGTGAGCCGCATGACCGAAGCCGCCGTGCTCTTCGACACCATCTCCACAGCCAGCGGCCACCACTTCGGCCGCGCCACGTTGAACGCGCCAGCCAGCCTGAACGCGCTGTCGCTGCCCATGGTGGACCTGCTCCACCCGCAACTGCAGGCCTGGGCGCAAGACACGTCCATCGCTGGCGTGCTGCTCGACGCCGCCGGTGACAAGGCCTTCTGCGCCGGTGGCGATGTGGTCGGCCTGTGCCAGGCCATCCGCGCCCTGCCGCCGGGCCTGGTGCCGCCCGAGGCAAGTGCCTTCTTCGAGCGCGAGTACCGGCTCGACCACACCATCCACACCTACCCCAAGCCCATCGTGTGCTGGGGGCACGGCTTCGTCATGGGTGGCGGCATCGGGCTCATGGCCGGTGCCTCGCACCGGGTGGTCACGCCGCGCTCGCGCCTGGCCATGCCCGAAATCAGCATCGGCCTCTACCCCGACGTGGGTGGCAGCTGGCTGCTCGCGCGCCTGCCCGGCAAGACCGGGGCCTTCCTGGCCCTGACCGGCGCGCACCTCAACGCAGCGGATGCGCTGTTCGCCAGCCTGGCCGACTTCCTGTGCCCGCACGAGGCGCACGCCGGCCTGCTGGCCGGCATCGCGGCGGCGTCCTGGCGCGGCGAACAGGCTGGCGACGCGGCACAACTGAGCCACCTGCTCGAACGGCTGGGTACCGGCACCCAGCCGCCCGCCTCCCCGCTGCGCACCCACTTCGACCGCATCAACTCCGCCATCGGCCACGACGGGCTGGACGGCATCGCGCCGCGCTTGGCCGCGCTGGCGCAAGACGCCGACCCCTGGCTGGCCCAGGCCAGTGCCACCTTCGCCAAAGGCTCGCCCACCTCGGCCGTGCTGGGGCTGGAGATGCAGCGCCGGGCCAGGCACCTGTCGCTGGCAGACGCCTTCCGGCTCGAACTACAGGCCTCGGTCGGCTGCTGCGCCCAGCCCGACTTCGCCGAAGGCGTGCGCGCCCTGCTGGTGGACAAGGACAAGGCCCCGCGCTGGACGCCCGTCACCCTGGCCGAGGTCACGCCCGCCTGGATCGAGGAGCACCTGCGCCCGCGCTTCGAAGGCCCGCACCCGCTGGCCGACCTGAACTGAACCGACCCAACCGACGACTTCCCCCCATCGAGGAGACTTCCATGTCCACACTTCCCCGCATCGCCTTCATCGGCCTGGGCAACATGGGCGGCCCCATGGCCGTCAACCTGCACAAGGCGGGCTACACCGTCTGTTCCTTCGATCTGAGCACTGTTGCGCTGGAAAAGGCACGGGAGCAAGGGCTGGAAACAGCAACCTCGGCCATGGCCGCGATCGACGACGCGCAAGTGGTGATCTCAATGCTGCCAGCCAGCCGACATGTGGAAGCGCTCTACCTCGGTGAAATGGGTGTGATGTCCCAACTGGCACCGGGTGCTCTGGTCATCGACTGCAGCACCATCGCGCCCGCCTCGGCCCAGAAGGTGGCAGCGGCGGCGCAGGCCTGCGGTACCTCGATGATCGATGCGCCGGTTTCCGGCGGCGTGGCCGGCGCAACGGCTGGCACGCTGACCTTCATCGTCGGCGGTGAAGCAGCGGCGCTGGAACGCGCTCGCCCCGTGCTGCAGGCCATGGGCAAGAACATCTTCCACATGGGCGACGCCGGTGCCGGCCAGGTGGCCAAGCTGTGCAACAACATGGCCCTGGGCGTGATCATGGCCGTGACGGGCGAGGCCATTGCCCTGGGCGTGGCCCACGGCCTGGACCCCAAGGCCCTATCGCAGATGATGGCTGTGAGCACCAGCCGCAGTTGGGCCACCGAGGTCTGCAACCCCTGGCCCGGCGTGCTGGAGAACGCGCCCGCCTCGCGCGGCTACAGTGGCGGCTTCGGCAACGACCTCATGCTCAAGGACATGGGACTGGCGGTCGAAGCCGCCATGGGCATCGGCGCCACCATCCCGCTGGGCGAGCTGGCCCGCAACCTCTACGCCATGAACAAGCAGGCCGGACGCGGCGGGCTGGATTTTTCGAGCGTGGTCAAGCTGTTGAACGACAAGGCATGATCTCTTCGTGACAGACGGCCAGTGGGGTGAGCTGGCCATACCGCCCTTGAAAGTACAGCAAGGGCTGTGCAGCGGCGCCTGAACCTGAGGACCCCAGCGCCTTGACTTCGCCGATCACGATCAGGTGGTCGCCTGCGGCATGCTCGGCGTGAATCGCACAATCGAGCCAGAGCAGGCAGTCAGCGATGACCGGGTTGCCCAGTGACGAGGCCTGCCACTTGACGGCGCTCCATTTGTCCGCACCTTGCTGCGCAAACAGCCTGGACACATCCGCCTGGTCGGCGGACAGGATGTTGACCGCAAAACGGCCGGCCTGGCGGATCAGCGGGTAGCTGTACGAGCTGGACTTGACGCTGAAGGACACCAGCGGTGGGTTCATCGACACGCTGTAGAAGGCACTGCAGGTGAAGCCGATGGGCTCACCCTCGAGCTGTGAGGTGATGACCATGATGCCCGAGGCGAAATGCCCCAGCGCCTGTCGAAAGCGCTGGGAGTTTATGGCCGTGGTGTGGATGGCCTCGGTGTTGGCAGGCACCCTCATCCGGCAGCAAGTTCGTTGCGGACGATCTCTGCGCCAGCGCTCAGGGCCCTGAGTTTGTCGCGGGCGACCAGGCGAGACAAAGGGGCCATGCCGCAGTTGGTGCACGCGTACAGCTTGTCCGCATCGACATACTGCAGCGCCTTTCTCAGCGTGTCGGCCACTTCTCCAGGGGTTTCAACGGTGTTGGTGGCCACGTCAATGGCCCCCACCATGACCTTCTTGCCCCGAATCAGTTCGATCAGCTCCATGGGCACGCGCGAGTGGTGGCACTCCAGCGAGACGATGTCGATACTGGACTTTTGCAGCTTGGGGAAGGTCTCCTCGTACTGCCGCCACTGCGAACCCAGGGTTTGCTTCCAGTCGGTGTTGGCCTTGATGCCATAGCCATAACAGATGTGCACGGCGGTTTCGCACTGAAGCCCTTCAATGGCCTTCTCCAGCGTGGCGATGCCCCAGTCGTTGACCTCGTCAAAGAACACGTTGAAGGCGGGCTCGTCGAACTGGATGATGTCCACGCCCACGGCCTCCAGCTCCCGGGCCTCCTGGTTGAGGATCTTGGCGAATTCCCAGGCCAGTTTCTCTCGGCTTTTGTAGTGCGCGTCGTACAGCGTGTCGATCATCGTCATGGGGCCGGGCAGGGCCCACTTGATGGGCTGGCGGGTCTGCTGGCGCAGGAACTTGGCGTCCTCGACGAAGACGGGCTTCTGGCGCGAAACGGGGCCCACCACGGTCGGCACGCTGGCGTCGTAGCGGTTGCGGATGCGCACGGTCTCGCGCCTGGCGAAATCGACACCGTCGAGGTGCTCGATGAAGGTGGTGACGAAGTGCTGGCGTGTTTGTTCACCGTCGCTGACGATGTCGATGCCGGCGTGCTGCTGTTCTTGCAGCGACAGGCACAAAGCATCGCGCTTGCCATCGGCCAGTTCGGCATCCTGCAGTTTCCATGGCGACCAGAGTTTCTCGGGTTCGGCCAGCCACGAAGGCTTGGGCAGGCTGCCGGCGGTGGATGTGGGCAGAAGTTTGTTCATGTTGGCTTGCGTGTGGCGTATTGGGGTTGCGTGTTGAGGTTGCGTGTCAATGGACCTGGTCGGCCAACCAGCGCTGAAGCACGGCCTGGTAGGGCTTGATGAAATGCTCTTCGGCGAACCTGCCCTGCTCGACGGCCAGCCGGCTGCGCTCTTCACGGTCGTACACGATGTGCGTCACCGAATGGTCCTGGTTCTTCAGGCTCGGTCGGTAGCAGGCCCCGGCGCTGGCGTTGGTGTTGTAGATCTCGGGCCGGTAGATGCGCTGGAAGGTCTCCATCGTGCTGATGGTGCCGATGAGCTCCAGGTTGGAGTAGTCGTTGAGCAGATCGCCAAAGAAGTAGAACGCCAGCGGCGCATTGCTGTGGGGCGGCATGAAGTAGCGCACCTGCATGCCCATCTTCCTGAAATAGACCTCGGTCAGCGAAGGCTCATCGGGCAGGTATTCAAAGCCCAGGACCGGGTGCTGGTTGCCCGTGCGCTGGTAGGTCTTGTTCTCCGACACGCTCAGGCAGATGACCGGCGGCTTTCTGAAATGCTGCCGGTACACCTCCGACGTGACGAAGTGCTGGAACAGCGTGCCGTGCAGGTCGCCAAAGCGCTCAGGCACGCTGAAACCCGCCCGTTTCTGGTTGTGCTGCTGCAGCAGCACGCTGAAGTCATAGTCCCGAACGTAGGAGGAGAAGTTATTGCCCACCAGACCATCGATGCGCTGACCGGTCTGGTGATCGACGATGGCCGTTTTCAGGATTTCAATCGCCGGGAACGGCGTTTGGCTGTGACCGCCGGCCATGCGCATCTCGACGGTCACGATGTCGAGCTGCACCGAATAGCGGTCGGCCTTGGGGTTGTCCCAGTGCGCCAGGGCGTTGAAGCGCTGATCGATCATGCGCAGGGCATTGCGCAGATTCTCCTGGCGCTTGGGGCCCCGGGCCAGGTTGGCAAAGTTGGTGGTGATGCGCGTGCTGTCCGATGGCTGGTAGTTCTCATCGAAACGGATGCGCTTGACGGTGAATTCAAATGGCTGGCTCATGGTCTCGCTGACTCATTCAGGCAAAGTTGCAGACACGCAGGGTTTTGGCGGCTGAAACCATGCGTTCCAATGACGGCAGCACCTCGGCCCACTGGCGGGTTTTCAGACCGCAGTCGGGGTTGACCCACAGGCGGCGCACGGGGATGCGCTCGGCGGCCTTGCGCATCAGGTCCACCATGTGCTGCTCGGTCGGAATGTTGGGCGAGTGGATGTCGTAGACGCCAGGGCCGATTTCGTTGGGGTACTGGAAGTGCTCGAAGGCATCCAGCAGCTCCATGTCCGAACGGCTGGTTTCGATGGTGATCACATCCGCATCCATGTCGGCGATGGACGCGATGATGTCGTTGAACTCCGAGTAGCACATGTGGGTGTGGATCTGGGTCTCGTCGCGCACGCCGTTGGCGCAGATGCGGAAACTCTCCACTGCCCAGTCCAGGTAGTCCTGCCATTGCGACTTGCGCAGCGGCAGGCCTTCGCGCAGCGCTGCTTCGTCGATCTGGATCACCTTCACGCCGGCCTTTTCCAGGTCCAATACCTCTTGCCGGATCGCCAGAGCCAGCTGCTGGCAGCTGACCGAGCGCGGCTGGTCGTCGCGCACGAAGGACCAGTTCAGGATGGTGACCGGACCGGTGAGCATGCCCTTCATGGGCTTGTCGGTCAGCGACTGGGCGTAGCTGATCCAGTTCACCGTCATGGCCTTCGGGCGGCTGATGTCGCCGAACAGGATCGGCGGCTTCACGCAGCGCGAGCCGTAGCTCTGCACCCAGCCGAACTGGCTGAAGGCGTAGCCGTCGAGCTGTTCGCCGAAGTATTCGACCATGTCGTTGCGCTCGGCCTCGCCGTGCACCAGCACGTCCAGGCCCAGCTTTTCCTGCTCACGCACGCTGCGTTCGATCTCGGCCTTCATCGCGGCCTGGTAGCCCGCTTCGCCCAGCCGGCCCGCCTTGTACTCGCTGCGGGCGTGGCGGATCTCGGCGGTCTGCGGGAAGGAGCCGATGGTGGTGGTGGGGAACAGCGGCAGCTTCAGCAGCGCGGCCTGTTTTGCGGCGCGCACGGCGTAGGTGCTTTCACGGCGGCCCAGATTCGCGTCGATCTTGGCCACTGCTGCCTGCACCGCCGGGTTGTTCACGCGCGGCGAGTGCCGGCGGGCCGTCAGCGCGGCCCGGTTGGCGTCCAGCTCGGCCTTCGCCGCGTCACGCCCGCAACGCAATGCCAGGGCCAGCACCTGCAGTTCATCGAGTTTTTGCAGCGCAAAGGCCAGCCAGGACTTGATCTCGGCGTCTAACTTGACTTCGCTGTTCAGATCCACCGGCACGTGCAGCAGCGAGCAGGACGGTGCGATCCACAGCCGTTCACCCAGGCGCTGGGCAATAGGTTCGAGCCAGTCGAGCACGGCGTTCAAGTCGGTCTTCCAAATGTTGCGGCCGTTGATCACGCCCAGCGACAGCACCTTGGTGCCGGTCAGCAGGTTAATCAGCGGCAGCACACCGTCGCGGTCGTTGACGGCGTCGATGTGCAGGCCCGCCACCGGCAGGTTGGCGGCCAGGTAGGCGTTGTCCTGCAGCTGGCCGAAGTAGGCGGCCAGCAGAATCTTGACGCGGCAGGCCTTGAGCTGGTGGTAGGCGGTGTTGAAGGCGTGGCGCCAATCTTCGTCCAGCTCGGTCACCAGGATGGGTTCGTCGATCTGCACCCACTCCACGCCCTGGTCGGCCAAGGTGTTGAGCAGCTCGGTGTAGACCGGCAGCAGGCGGTCCAGCAGGGCGAGTTTGTTGGAGTCGTCCTTGGCCTTGCCGATCGCCAGGTAGGTGATGGGGCCGACGATGACAGGCTTGGCCTTCACGCCTTGCGCCTGGGCCTCGGCAAGTTCTTCCAGCAGGCGCGAGGCGTCCAGCTTGAAGCGGGTGCCGGCCTTGAATTCGGGGACGATGTAGTGGTAGTTGGTGTCGAACCACTTGGTCATCTCGCCGGCGGCCACTTCACCGTGGTGGCCGCCGCAGCAGCCCTTGTCTTCCGACACTTTGGCCGAGCGCTCGTCATCGACAGCGGGCGCCGAGCGCCCGCGGGCCACGCGAAAGACGTTGTCCAGCACGTCGCCGTGAAAGCCTTGCACCCGCTCGGGCAGATTGCCCAGCAGGAAGCTGGTGTCCAGTACCTGGTCGTAGAACGAGAAGTCGCCCACCGGCACCAGGTCCAGCACGGATTGAGCCTGCCAATTTCGCCGGCGCAGATGGGCGCCCAGGGCCTTGAGCGCGTCGCGGCTGGACTCGCCCTTCCAGTACGACTCCAGGGCGAACTTCAGTTCGCGTTGGGCGCCGATGCGGGGAAAGCCCAGGTTGTGGGTGGTGACCATGATTCGAACCTTGTATATGTCAGAAAGTCCTTCATGGTAGGGATGGCAACCCGTGAAGTAAAATGGTAATTTCTCAGATATCCATGAACTCTGTTCATAATTAAATGCTCGAACGCATCCACCTGTCCATCGTCCAGGAGGTCGAGAAACAAGGCTCGCTGACCGCCGCAGCCGAGGTGCTGCACGTCACGCAGTCGGCGCTGAGCCACAGCATGAAGAAGCTGGAGCAGCAGCTGGGCACCGACATCTGGCTGCGCGAAGGCCGCAGCCTGCGCCTGACGCAGGCGGGCCAGTACCTGCTGGCGGTGGCGGGCCGTGTGCTGCCCCAGCTGGATCTGGCCGAGGAACGCCTGCGGCAGTTCGCACGCGGCGAGCGCGGCACGCTGCGCATCGGCATGGAATGCCACCCCTGCTACCAGTGGCTGCTCAAGATCGTCTCGCCCTACCTGGCGGCCTGGCCCGACGTGGACGTGGACGTGAAGCAGAAATTCCAGTTCGGCGGCATCGGCGCCCTGTTCGGCTACG
>JAYRLJ010000447.1:0-2272 GCA_041905305.1 Hylemonella sp.
CGAGCTGGCTTCCATTGGCATGGTGGTGGGTGCGGGGTGGAACGGCGCACGTGCCTTCACGGCCACTTCGGGGCCGGGCATTTCGCTGATGACGGAGTTCATCGGCCTGGCCTACTTCGCCGAGATTCCGGTCACCATCATCAATGTGCAACGCGGCGGGCCGTCCACCGGCATGCCCACGCGCACCCAACAGTCCGACCTGCTGGCCTGCGCCTACGCCTCGCACGGCGACACCAAGCACGTGCTGCTGCTGCCCGAAGACCCGCACGAGTGCTTCGAGCATGCCGCCGCCGCACTCGACCTGGCGGACCGGCTGCAGACGCCCATCTTCGTGATGACGGATCTGGACATCGGCATGAACCAGCGACTGTGCAAGCCGTTCGCCTGGGACGATGCGCGACAGTACGACCGGGGCAAGGTCATGACAGCCGAGGAGCTGGAAGCCGGCAAGGATTTCGGCCGCTACAAGGACGTGGACGGCGACGGCATTCCCTGGCGCACGTATCCGGGCACGCATCCCACCAAGGGCAGCTTCTTCACGCGCGGCACCACACGCGACCCCTACGCCCGCTACTCCGAGCGCGGGCCGGATTACATCTACAACATGGAGCGCCTGCTGCGCAAATTCCGCACGGCGGCCGACCTGGTGCCCCAGCCGGTGCTGCGAGCGGCGGCGCGGCCCACGGCCTTGGGCGTGATCTATTTCGGCTCCACCAGTCCGGCCATGCAGGAAGCGCTGGATGTGCTCACGGCCAGCGGCATCGACCTTGATGCGATGCGGCTGCGCGCCTTTCCCTTCCCCGAGGCGGTGGATCGCTTCATCGCCGCGCACGAACACGTCTTCGTGGTCGAACAAAACCGCGACGCCCAGATGCACGCGCTGCTGGTCAACGAGCTGCAGGTGGATCCGTCACGCATCATCAAGGTGCTGCACTACGACGGCACCCCCATCACCGCGCGTTTCATTGCCCAAACCATCCAGAAGCATCTGCAGGGCGCCCAGGCGTCGCTCAAGGAGGCCGCATGACCTACCTGGCCAAACCCCGGCTGCACCACCCCACGCTGACCAAGAACAAGGTTGGATACACCCGGCGCGACTACGAAGGCCGCATCTCCACCCTGTGCGCGGGCTGCGGGCACGACTCCATCTCAGCCGCCATCATCCAGGCCTGCTGGGAACTCGACATCGAGCCGCACCACGTGGCCAAGCTCTCGGGCATTGGCTGCAGCTCCAAGACGCCGGACTACTTCCTCGGCGCATCGCACGGCTTCAACACCGTGCACGGGCGCATGCCCTCGGTGCTGACGGGAGCCAACCTGGCCAACCGCGATCTGCTCTACCTGGGCGTGTCGGGCGACGGCGATTCGGCCTCCATCGGCCTGGGGCAGTTTGCCAATGCCATGCGGCGCGGCGTGAACATGGCCTACATCGTCGAGAACAACGGCGTCTACGGTCTGACCAAAGGCCAGTTTTCCGCCACGGCCGACCGCGGATCGCGCAGCAAGAAGGGCGTCATCAACAACGACAGCCCGGTGGATCTGGTGGGCCTGGCGCTGCAGCTGGGAGCCACTTACGTGGCGCGCAGCTTCTCCGGCGACAAGGAACAACTGGTGCCGCTCATCAAGGGGGCCATCGGCCACGGCGGTGCGGCGTTCATCGATGTGATCAGCCCCTGCGTGACCTTCAACAACCACGCGGGCAGCACCAAGAGCTACGACTACGTGCGCCAGCACAACGAAGCCGTGAGCCGCATCGACTTCATGCCGCAGCACTGCGAAATCACCGCCCAGTACGCGCCCGGCGAAGCCATCGACGTGCAGCAGCACGACGGCAGCGTGCTGCGCCTGCGCAAGCTGCATGCCGACTACGACCCCACCGACCGCTATGCCGCGCTGAGCTACATGAATGCCCACCATGCGCGCGGCGAAGTCCTTACCGGACTGCTGTATTTGGACCCCGTAGCCACAGACCTGCACCTGTCGCTCAACACCAGCGACACACCGCTCAATGCCCTGGGCGCTCAGCAACTGTGTCCCGGCGCCAAGGCGCTGGAGAAGATCAACGCGTCCCTTCGCTGACCCCTGCGGTTTGTTGCACCAGGAGTACCCCATGGCCGAACGCACCGTCTTTCAGTCCCTCTCCCAGCGCCACGTCGTGAGCCTGGGGCCCCAGGCCAGCGTCTGGGAAGCTGCCTGTGTGATGACCCGCGCCAACTGCGGCAGCGTGCTGATCCTGGACACCGCTGGCGCGTTGCTGGGCATCCTGACCGAG
>JAYRLJ010000068.1:0-12292 GCA_041905305.1 Hylemonella sp.
GTTAATGTGGAAATAGACACTCATCCGAAAACGCCGCGACCCGCCGTGTGAAGAAGACAGCGTTTGTGCATGGTAGCAGCCTTATTTCCATCATCCAGGGTGAACCGCAAGGGTCATGACAGTTAGCATTCAGACACATTTGATTGTGGTTCCATGCACCTCCTCTCCGAGCAACAACGTTCCCAGATGCTGGCCCATGGCGTTGCCCGCGCCAGTGGCGAAGCAATGGACCCATTCCCGGTCGTCAAGCTGTACACGTTGGACGGGCCAGCTTGCTGGCTGCTCACGGAACTGGATGCCGATGGGGATCGCGCGTACGGGCTCACGGATGCAGGCATCGGTTTTCCCGAACTGGGGCATGTGAGTCTCTCCGCGCTGGAAGCCGTGCGCGGCCCCAGAGGCCTTCGCATCGTGGCTGATCCGCATTTCAAGGCGCGCCAGACCCTGTCTGCTTACGTGGCCGACGCGCAGCGCGACGGATCAATCTCCGACTGAGATCCACGGCCACTGGGGCGCGCTGCATCGTCGCCGATCGCGCGACGGCACATCGCCAAAAAGGCGACCCAATTGGCATATGCCTGTGGCAGCTTCCTTCAGAAGAAGGGAGTTTCCGGATGCCCAAATCCCATGCTGAAGACTTGCCAGGCGGAGCCTGGGCTGTCTCGGCCGCCTACCTCTACACCCTTGACCTCGACGGCCCAGCGCTCGCCTGGGAGTACCTGCGGCGCAACCCTGCGTACCAGTCGGATTGGCGTTTGCAATGTTCTCTGGCGCCATGGGGTATCCACCGTGGTGAAGACCCTGCCCGCGATGCGCGTGAAGCGCAGCCACTCTGGATCACGGCGCCTGATGCGCTGTTGCACGTTCGCGGGTCGACCGTGCGCCGTTCCGATGCTTCCCCGCGCTTCGACTTGTGGCGTGTGCCCGGCCGCAAGCGCCTGGTACTGGGTGATGCCGGCCTGACCCTGCTGGCCGAGGTTTCTTCGCACCGCCTGCAAGTATCACTGGCCGGTGACCTTGGAGACGGTGAGCCGTACGCGGTAACCGTTCCGCTCGGCCCCAGTCTGCGCGGTCAACTCGACGCATTCAACATGCAGGCCCTGGCCCTTCGTGGAGTGACGCCCTCTGCAATGTCCGTGCGGGCGTCATCGCGTGCGGCCCTTCTGCATCTGCGTGCCCTGCAGGCGCTCGACGGCCTGCAGGCGGGGGCATCCCATCGCGATATTGCCCAGGTCCTCTTTGGCGCTGAGACCGTAGCGAAGCGCTGGCAGGCAGACGGCGAGCTGCGGGCCCAGGTCCGGCACCTTCTGCGGCGCGCCGAGGCATATATGCAGTATGGGTATCGGGTTCTGGCTGGTGTCGAACACACATCGGCGCAGCCCCCCGGAGACGAACCGGTGCGCTGAATATCTCCCTGCCCAGAAACCGCCTTACTCCCGAGACTGCCCCCATCGGCCGCGAATGGTTCGCGGCCCATCCACAGCGATGGAGGCCCTCATGGCAAGTGCCAGTTCTCTGCATCCCACCCGCGTACCTGGGCATTCGCCACAGGCACGCGCAACACCTGCCTCGGCCGAGAGCCCAGCGTTCCTTACGACTCAGGAGGCTGGCGCGTTTCTGCGGCTGTCTCCGCGCACGTTAGAAAAGCAACGTGTGCTGGGCGGTGGTCCGCGGTTCCGCAAGTTCGGCGCCCGCGTGGTCTACGCAGCCGCCGACTTGCGCGCCTGGGCTGACAGCCGCGCCTATGGCATGACCTCTGATCCCGGCTACGTCCAGCGCGACTCTGTCCGCTGATTGGCACAGGGTGGGGGAGAGCCACATGTCAAAGCGCCCAAGCGAACGCGAACAGCTGTCGCTATTCCGCGCGCTGCCAGGTGACATGGCCCTGCGCGATGCGCCGGACCTGATGGCCTACCCGTTCTTCTCCCTGGCCAAGTCTCCGCGCACCGTGCCGATCCGCTTCGAGGCGGGCGGTGTCTCCCTCACCGTGGAGGGCGTCCCCGAGCACGGCATCGCCACCATCTGGGATGCCGACGTGCTGATCTGGGCCGCGAGCCAGATCGTGCAGGCCAAGAAGGAAGGCATTGCGCCGTCGCGCCTGATGGTGGCCACACCCTACGAGATCCTGCGCTTCGCGGAGCGCGGGACTGGCCGCAGCGATTACCTGGCGCTACGCGCCGCCCTCGACCGCCTTCAGTCCACCACCGTGGCCACCACGCTGCGCCAGCGTGAGCATCCGAACGGGGCCAGGCGCACGCACCGCTTCTCCTGGATCAACGAGTGGAAGGAGTACATCCGCTCCGACGGCCGCTCCGACGGTATCGAGCTGATTCTGGCGGACTGGTTCTTCTCGGGGGTGATGGACGAGGCTTTGGTGCTTACGCTGGACCCGACGTACTTCCGGCTTTCAGGTGGGATCGAGCGCTGGCTCTACCGAGTGGTGCGCAAGCACGGTGGCCGGCAACCGGGTGGCTGGCGCTTTGACATGCGCCATCTGCACCTGAAGTCGGGGAGCTTGCAGCGTCCCTCCGACTTTGCGATTCAGGTGCGCCAGCTGGCGCGGCGCCAGGCGCTGCCTGGCTACCGACTGACCGTGGAGCGCAACGGCGGTATCGAGTGGCTGGCCTTCCGACCCACCCCCGGAGAACCTTCCGAAGCCGACTTATCCACACCTTCTGTTGATGAAGTTGTGGATAGCGTGTGGGCGGACTCGGTGGATCGCCCGCACGGGCCTCGGTGGATCACCCGCAGAACTATCGGTGGAACGCCCGCACCGATAGACCGCAAAGCCACGGCCAGCAATGGTTTTGGGACTCCGTAAACATCTAAAGGGATACATAAATGGAAGTCACGCGCGCGCGAGCAGAGTTTGCTCAAAATTTGGGCAACGATTCGGCGACTGCAAATCAGGCAGGCCCAACATCCGAAAACCGTCCGCCAGAAAACCGGGACAACCGCTCCGGCAAAGTGATCGCCCTGCTGAACCAAAAGGGCGGGGCAGGCAAGACCACGCTCGCCACGCACCTGGCGGGTGAGCTTGCCCTGCAGGGAGGCCGCGTCACGCTGCTCGATGCCGATCCGCAGGGCTCGGCCCTCGACTGGGCGCAGCGGCGGCTCCAAAGCGGCCAGGATCGCCTGTACGGCGTCTTCGGGCTGGCGCGGGACTCGCTGCACCGGGAAGCGCCCCAGATCGCCCTGCAGGCGGATTTTGTGGTGATCGACGGGCCACCCCGTGTTGCAGCCCTCGCGCGCTCTGCGCTGCTGGCCGCTGACCTGGTGCTGATCCCGGTGCAACCCAGCGCGTATGACGTCTGGGCCAGCCATGAGATGGTGCAGCTCATTGCCGAGGCGCGAGTGTTCCGGCCGCAGCTGCGTGCGGCGTTCGTCATCAACCGGCGCGTGGTGGGCACAGTGATCGGGCGCGAGGCGCGCGCCGCGCTTGCTGATCAACCTTTCGCAGCGCTGGCCACTGAGGTAGCGCAGCGTATCGTGTTCGCCGACAGCGTGGCCGCTGGACGGCTGGCGTGCGAAGTGGCGCCACAGTGCGCGGCCGCGCGCGAGATCACGGCGCTGGCGCAGGCCGCGCGGGAGATGCTGGGATGACCAGGCCAGCGCAGCTGACAACAAAGCAAGGCCGCGCTGCCATTGGGCGCCGGCCCGGCGCCGATCCTGCGTCCACCTGGGTGCGGCAGGCGGAAGCGCCCGAGGCGCCCGCCAGGGCATCAATCTACACAGCACGGCTCACGCTCGATGTGACACCCGCGCTGCGCGGACGTATCAAGGTGATTGCCTTCCGGCGTGGCATCACTGCCGCCGACATGCTGCGCGAACTGCTGGAGCGCGAGTACCCGGAGAACGCGGCATGAAAGCTTCTTCCCCTTGCATGCAGCCGTCCAGCCCGATGCCGCTCTCGTGCACCTGGCTGCAGGCAGCGCAGCGGCGCCAGCCGACGCCGTTGCAGACCCCCATGCGTGTCTCGCTCGCCCGCGTGGAGCATCGTGTCGATGTGTTTCTGCGCTTCGGGAAGCCGGTGCGCGAGACGGTGCTCGACCGTTGGCGGCGCGTGGCGACCTTCATGCCGGGTACTGTGTGTTGCCGCGTCAAATGGCTGGGCAATGACTTCGGCACGGCCCTGTGGCAGCTCGTGGTGCTGCAGGCACCGGAACCGCTGGACGCCATGCAGCGCGTGGCCGGCGTGACGCCTGGCGCGCACCTTCTGCTGCGCGCCAATGGCAAGCAGGATGTCCAGGCCGTGCTCGCGGTGATCGACGCGATAGAGCAGACCGGTATCGATCCCTGCACCGTGGCTGCCAGCTACTGGCGCATGGTGGGCCACCGGCTGGTTGCAGGTCTGCCGTTGCCGGTCTACACCGCAGAGCGGCATGCGGCGCACCTGGCGCGTGGAGGCTGGGAATGACACAGTGCGCTGTACCGCTTCCTGTTTTGCTGGCGGGCATGGCGACAGCCGTGGCCCTCCTGGTCGGGCCGGTGCTGGTGCCGTGGGGGCCCCGGATCGTCTACAACCCGAGCGCCAGCGTGGCGCCCGGTTGGTACTGCATTGAACGCATGGGGCGCACGGATTCTCTGCGTGTGGGCGGCATCTTGCTGGTCCGGCTTCCCTCCGATGTGGCCGCACTGGCGGCGCAGCGTGGCTACCTGCCCAGCAACGTGCCGATTCTCAAGCGTGTCGGCGCATTGGCGCCGCAATCCGTGTGCGTCGAGGAGCAGAGCGTACGCATCGATGGCGCCGTAGTGGCAGGCGTTCGGCTGCAGGATGGACTGCGCCGTCCTCTACAGGCCTGGGGGCAATGCCAGGCGCTAGTGGAGGGAGAGATCTTCCTGTTGAGCGACACCCACCCGGCGTCGTTCGATAGCCGGTATTACGGGCCTGTCCGGATGTCGGCCGTGCTCGGCATCGCGCACCCGTTGTGGACCTGGAGCACGCCATGAACTGCACCTTCTGGTGTGATGGGGCTGCAATCGAATCTTCACCCGCATTGCAGGTGGCGGTGCAGTGCAACGGTCGCAGACGTGCCGCACTTGCTGTCTTCCATCGGCTGCTCTGGCGGCGCTCAAGCTGGTGTGCGGGGTGGATAGGAGGGTGGAGCCGGAAGCCCATGTGGCCTGTGAGAACGGAGGGCAAGATAAAAGGACCGGCACGCTTGTGCCCGCCAAGCCAGTCTGCACGTGGGTTGGGCACGGCACCATGCCAGGTGCATGCGGTGCCGTGCCGGGGCTGGATCCGGCCTGCAGCAGGTGCCGGGCGCGTGCTGTTTTCGATCCGTTGCGTCACCGTGCGCTGGAGTGGTTGCCATGGCCGTGCGTAAAGACGGGCCGGAGGAGGGGCGGTTCCAGGTCCGTCCTGGCGCACCCAAGTCGCGTTCTGGACCTCGGTCTCCTCGCCTGGTGGCACAGGTGCTGAAGGAGGTGTCCAGGGCCGGCGCCAAGGCGTCGGGGAGCATGGGCATGCGCCCGACATCGACGTTTGGCCGGGGCCGGGTGGCGGCCGGCATCGCGGGCCGGGGACTGGGCAGCAACGCACGGCGCGTGGTCATCAAGTCGCGGTATGTGGTGCTCAAGAAAGCAGGTGCACGATCGGCTTCCACCCACCTGCGCTACATCGAGCGCGATGGCACAACCCGCGATGGGCGCAAGGGACAGGCCTACGGGGCGGACACTGATAGCGCAGACCTGAAGGCCTTCGAGGAACGTGGCCGAGGCGACCGTCACCAGTTCCGTTTCATCGTGTCGGTGGAGGATGCCGCGGAGCTCGAAGACCTGCGCGATTACACGCGCACACTGATGGCGCGCATGGCCGTCGATCTTGAAACCCGCCTGGACTGGGTGGCCGTGGACCACTGGGATACCGACAACCCGCACACCCACGTCGTGCTTCGCGGGCGATCGTGTGAGGGCAGGGGAGCAGACTTGGTCATCGCACCCGACTACATGGCCCACGGCATGCGCCTGCGTGCCTGCGAGCTGGCCACTGAATGGCTCGGGCCGCGCACAGAGCTGGAGATGTGGCAGGGCCTGCAGCGCGAAGTGGAACAGCAGCGATGGACGGGGCTGGATCGGCAGCTGCAGCGCCTAGCCGTGGCGGATGTTGTGGACCTGACGGAGGCCCCTGTCCGTGTTTCTAAGACCTTGGGCACGCAGCGTCGTAACCTGGTGCGTGCCCGGCTGCAGCGCCTTGAAGCGATGGGCCTTGCCGAGCGTCTCGATGCACATCGGTGGCGCCTGGCGCCGAGGACCGCGCAGACGCTCACAGCCATGGGGGAGCGCGGCGACATTCTGCGAACCATGCACCGGGCGATGAGGGGAGAACAGAGGGAACTGGTGATTGATCCGCAGGCGGATGTGTCCGTGGTGGGACGCATCGCGGCCAAGGGGTTGGATGGCGAGCTGCATGACCGACCCTACCTGGTGATCGATGGCGTCGATGGTCGGGCGCATTACCTACGGCTGCAGGCAAACACCGATCTGGCGGAGTTGCCGGTGGGCGGCATCGTGGAAGGCAGACCGCAGGCGCTGGAGCATTCTGTGGATCGCACGGTCCTGGATCTGACCCGGGAAGGGATCTACACCACGGCGTACCACCGAGCGCAGCTTTTACAGTCTGGGAATCGGGATCCGCAGAACACGGTCGAAGTCCACGTGCGCCGGCTGGAGGCATTGCGCCGCCAAGGGATTGTGGAGCGCGTGGCCGATGGCGTCTGGGGCGTGCCACCGGACTTCTTGCAGAGGATCCGGCAACAGGATGCTCAGAAGGATGCCGTGCATGCCGTCGCACTGCGCTCGCATCTGCCCCTGGAGCAGCAGATCCAGGCGGTGGGAGCCACCTGGTTGGACCAGGGATTGGTGGTGAGCGGTTTGCTCCAGCCAGCCACACAGGGGTTCGGGGCGCAGGTGCAGAAAGCGATGTCGCGGCGTGTGGACTTCTTGGTGGGGGAGAGGCTGGCTGAGCGCCGGGGGCAGCGCGTTGTCTTCGCGCGCAATCTGTTGGCGACTCTACGTGATCGCGAACTGGCTGTGGTGGGGCAACGGTTGCAGCAGGAGACCGGGAAGACGTGGCGGCAGGTGCGGGATGGCGAGACCATCAGCGGGGTCTACCGCCAGTCCGTTCAGCTGGTCAGTGGGCGGTTTGCGGTGCTGGACGACGGGATCAGGTTCACCCTTGTGCCTTGGCAGCATGGGGCGGCGCTGCAGTTAGGCAGGCGACTTCGCGTTGTGTCGATGGCAGGGGGTGTTAGCTGGGAATCCGGGATACGCCGTAGTGTCTCGCTGTGATTGCGTCAAACGCATATCAAGAGCAACCCCAGCCTTAATTGCCGCTATTTGCGTCTGTTCGACGGTCCAAGCACGCTAGAGTTGAATGTTTCACGTTGTCTGAAGATCGTTCATATGTTGATGTCTGGAGTGCTCCCGCGAGTGCGAAATGCACCATGTACTCGAAGGCCTGTTCTTTCGTCACGCGCCCGTCGCTGCGGTACCAACGGTACCAGCCACCGATAACCGAAATGATCCCAAATGCAACAAGGCTATGGTCAACGGGCGCCAGTCGACCCGAAGCGATCAACTGGCGTATGCAAGCACGATAGCTGTTGAGAATAGCCAGTTGTTTTTCGCGGGTGGCGGCCAAGTCGACGTCGTTCAGAAAACGGGAGTCCTCGATGATGATGCGGGACTCTCGCGGGAACTGAACGTTGTAGCCGAGGTGTGCCCGAATCAGCGCCTCCAGCCGCTCTTCCGGCGCCCCGTCCTCTGCCAGGGCCCCAACCACTAGTTGGGTGAGTTGCTCCAGTCCATCGAAGATGATTTCTTTGAGCAGATCCTCTTTTTTTGCGAAGTGGTAGTAGACGGCCGCTGGCGTCACCCCCGCCAGTTCCGCCAGATCCCGCAGCGACGAACCCACGTAACCGCGACGCGCGAACAGGTCTTTCGCCTGGTCGAGCAAGGAAGTTCGCATCAGCGGCACAGCTTCCTTGGAAGAGTCTTTGCGTTTCCTCATACGGTAGAAGCTTAACAGGCAGCAAGCAAATGCCTTCCGCCTCGGGTTTTTCGCTGCGCAATGTAGGGTTTACCCTGTATTTATACTTGTTAAACGTTCGTTAAGATTAAGAGCTCAAAGATAAATAACCCTTACCGAAAAACACAAGGAGCAAAAGACATGTTCACTCTGGGCGATATCACCACCAAACGCGCTCGGCTGGGCGGCCAGCGGGAGGCACTGGTCTTCGAAGGCACGCGATGGACATATGCCCAACTTAACCAACAGGCGCTCGACCTTGCCCGCGCACTGCGCGCCAGAGGTTTGCAGCCTGGCGACAGACTGGCTGTTCTGGCTGAGAACTCGCACCGGTTTTTGGCCCTGCTGTTCGCGGCTGCGCATGCGGGGCTCGTGTTTACCCCCCTGAACTTCCGGCTGACGACCCGTGAGCTGGAATTCATGCTCCGTGATTCCGGGGCCAAGGCGCTGTTCGCTGACGACGTGTGCTGGGAAGTCGCCCAGTCGCTGCGTCAGACCAATGGCAGTACCCGGCCACTGTACGCACTGGGCCAGGCGACAGAAGCACAGGCAACGTTCGACCAGTTGCAGCAGGCAGGAATGAAGGCGCCTGCGCTCGAGGACTCCGTAAAGGAGGACGATCTGGCGATGCTGATCTACACCGGTGGCACGACCGGGCTGCCGAAGGGCGTGATGCTCACGCATCGCAACCTGGTGACCTCCTGCGCCAGCATCGTGACCCAACTGAAGTTCAGTGAGGACCACACAACGCTGATGGTGTTGCCCATGTTCCACGTAGCGATCTGGCAGGTGCTCTGCCATCTGTTCGTGGGCGCCCGCGTCGTGATCCGCGCCCGCGCCGACATCGCGGACATCTTGACCACGATCGAGCGCGAGCATTGCACCAGTGTGAACGCGGTCCCGACGCTCTACAACTGGATCCTGTCCTGCCCAGAACTCGATCGCTACGACCTGAGCTCGCTGCGCCTGCTGATGTATGGGGGCAGCCCGTTCCCTGAGGACGTGCTGCGCCGCTGCATCCAGCGCTTCGGTCCCATCTTCACGCAGGGCTACGGTCTCACCGAAGCGGCGCCAGGCGTCAGCTTCCTTGCAGCTGAAGATCATGTGCTTGACGGGCCGCGCGCTAAGCTACTGCAAAGTGCCGGGCGTGAGCTGCCCTTGTGCGAGGTGCGCATCGGCGATGCCGACGGCCAGGAGGTCTCGCGCGGACAACCTGGTGAAGTGATGGTACGGGGAGCCAACGTCATGAAAGGCTACTGGAACAACGAGACGCTCACCCATGAGCGCTTGCGCGGGGGCTGGCTGTTCACCGGAGACATCGGCAAGATGGACGACGACGGCTACATCTATCTGCTCGACCGCAAAGCCGACATGATCGTGACCGGCGGCGAAAACGTCTATCCCACCGAAGTAGAGGCCGTGCTCTACGAACACCCCGCGGTGCAGGAGTGCATCGTCACCTCGGCCCCCGACCCGCAGTGGGGTGAGCGGGTGCAGGCTGCGGTGGTGCTGCGCCAGAATCAGCCGGCCACGGAAGCCGAACTCCTCGCCTTCTGCCGCGAGCGGCTGGCCAACTACAAGTGCCCCAAGCACATCGAATTCCGCACCAAGCTGCCCAAGACCTTGGTGGGAAAACTGCTGCGCAAAGACGTGCGCGACGACTTCTGGGCAGGCGCCGAACGCCAGATCCGCTAGTCGCCCTCCCGCCACACGCGGCTTCTCCCCTCAACCAACCCAAGAATGGACTTCAATGGCCAGGCCTGAATTCGCCATCATCGGCACAGCAGAGGTGCCCTGCGGGCACTATCCCCAGCGCAACGAGTTCGAGATCGCCTACACCGTGGCGCGAGATGCCGCGCGCGACGCGGGCATCTCGATGGACCAGATCGGTGGCGTCGTGACCGCTGCGCACATCATGGGCGGCGACTACAACACCGAGATGTTTTTTGGTCGCCTGCCCGAGGCGATTGGTGCAAAAAACTGCCGCGCAGTGGCCACCACCATATCGGGCGGTGCGTCGAGCTGGTCCACGCGCAAGACCGCCGAAGGCATGCTCACCGAGGGTGACGTGGACTACGTGCTGGTCGTGCATGCGCAGCGCTTCTCGCAGTTCAGCGCCAACGAGCAGGCCAAATTCTTCGCGCTTGCTGGCTCCGACGCAGAGTGGGAAGTGCCTTATGGCATGACTTACAACGCACTGGCGGCCATGGTCACCCAAGGCTACATGAACCTCACAGGCACAACGATCGAGCAGGTCGCCGCGATGTGTGTGGCCAATCGCCGCTGGGCCAACCTGCAACCCAACGCCATGTTCCACGGCAAGTCGATCACGGTGGAAGAGGTGCTGAACTCGCGCGTCGTGGCCTGGCCACTCACGGCCCTGATGTGCAACGTGCTCGCCGACGGCGGCAGCGCCTTCGTGATGACCCGGGCCGATCTGGCCAAGCAGGCGCAGAACCCCGTCTACCTCATCGGCGAGGCCTCCGACTACAGCCATCGCAGCATCGTGCACGCCAAATGGGGCGACCCGGGGCGGATGGTCGATTTCGCACGACCCGTCGCACAAAAGGTGCTGGCGCGGGCCGGCATCGGTGTGGGCGACCTGGACCTGTTTGAGATCTACGGCTCCTACCCGGGTCTGCAACTGATCCTGATGGACGCACTGGGCATGGCACCAGAGGGCATGACCTCGGGCGAGCTGGTCGCTTCCGGCGCCACCTCACCCGGTGGTCAGTACCCGACCACGACCAATGGCGAAGCACTCGGCTTCGGCCACACCGGCACCGGTGTCGGGTTCTCTGTCCTGGTAGAGACCGTGCGCCAGTTGCAAGGCAAGGCCGGCAAGGCCCAGGTGCCGGGTGCGCGCTTCGCCATCGAAAACTGCGGCGGGGGCGCGTTCATGGACCTGCATTTCTCCATCCTCACCAACCAGCACCTCTCATGAACACGCCCCTCACCCCCGAGCGCGAGAAGCTCATGCGCAAGCTTGGCCTGACCGAGGCCGACTTCGTCAAACCCCTGCCCAAGCCATTCCCATGGTCGCAGCCTTTCTGGGAAGCCGCGCGCGAGGGTCGGCTGCTGAGCAAGACCTGCCTCGACTGCGGACACGTCGACCACCCGCCCTACCTGTACTGCACAGCCTGCGGCAGCGACCGGCACGAGTGGCGAACCGCCAGCGGTACCGCGACGCTGGTGTCCTATGCCGTCAACACCTACGGGGTGCCGGCGGCCTTCATGGAAGACCTGCCCTATGTGCTGGCCATCGTCAAACTGCCTGAAGGGCCGCAAATGATCTCCAACATCGTCGATTGCGACCCGGCCCGTTTGCGCAACGGCATGCCGCTGGAAGTGGTGTTCCACGAAACCGCCCCGGGCGTGGTGCTGCCGAAGTGGCGGCCGGCACAGGGAGCCTGAGATGGGTTGGCCCGATCAACTGACACGCCTGGTCCTCGAACGTCGCGGCGAAGATGCGGCGGTACTGTGGGTGAGCCTGTCCAACCCGGCCATGCGCAACGCCATGGACGACGCGATGCAGCGAGAGCTGATCGCGGTTCTGCGCGCAGCCGGCGAGGACGATGCCATCCGCTGCGTGGTGGTGCGCGGCGAGGGCGAGGTGTTCTCCAGCGGCGGAGACATTGGCGCCTTCCAGGACATGGGACCGGCCAAAAGCCATTGGTACGCCACGGAACGGGGTGACGCCCTGCAAAAGGCCGTGGTCGGCCTGGGCAAACCGCTGATCGCTGCGGTGGACGGCTGGTGCCTAGCCGGAGGGACCGAGCTGATGCTGATGGCCGACTTCGCTTACGGCACACAGGCGGCCAGGTTCGGTGTCTCGGAAATCCGCATCGGCCTGCTGCCCCTGTGGGGCGGCACCACACGCCTGCCGCAAATCGTGGGCGTGCGCCGAGCACGCGAAATGCTGTACCGCGGCGAAATCATCGACAGCGCCGAAGCTTTTCGGCTGGGCCTGCTCAACCGCTGCTTCGAGACCGCCCAGGCGATGTACGCCGCCGCCGGCCAGGCCGCCGAAGAAATCGTCGGCAAATCCCGGCAGGCCGTGCGCACCGCGCGCGAGCTGACCGCCCTTGCGAGCGGTCGCGACGAGGCGCTGTGCTTGGCGCTGGAGCGCGGCGCATCCGTCCATCTCGCCGGCACCGCCGATGCACGGGAGGGCATCTCGGCCTTCCTCGAAAAGCGCCCGGCTCGCTTCAACCAACCCGTCTGAGAGACATCATGGATTTCAGTTTCACACCCGAACAGCAG
>JAYRLJ010000448.1:0-2266 GCA_041905305.1 Hylemonella sp.
TGCGGGAAACCAGACAGCACCCCGAGGGTGGTGAACCCGGCCTCATGCCGGGCAAAGCGGTGCAACCAGATGGTGTCGGCCACGGCAATGTGGTTGAGTGTGCCGAGGATGGAGCCGAAGAAGGCGCCGCGGTCGGCGCTGAGCGTGGCGGCATCCAGGCTGGCGGCGGCCTCGTACAGGCGCTCGTTCATCCAGCGGTTGTAGTGCGCCATCAGCGCGGCGGTCTGCGGGGTCATGGGCGGTGCCTGGGGCGGGGTGGCAGATGCCCGTTTTATAGCAGCCATGCACCCGCATGGCGTCGAATCGCGCCCACAATTGGCGCATTTCTTGCTCGAATTTCCCCATGAACGAAAGTCTGCGTATCGTCGTTGTTGCCCCCGACCTGGCCGTGACCGACCCGGACGACGAGCAGGCGCGCGCACTGGCCGAGCGTTCACGCAGCCTGCGCATCGGGCTGCTGGAGAGCGGCTGCAACCTGGTGGCCACGCTGCCGGCCGACGTGTTCCTGACCGAACGGCTGGCGCAGCTGCAGCCGGACATGGTGATCGTGGACGCGGAGAGCGATGCGCGCGACGCGCTGGAGCATGTGGTGGTGGCCACGCGCGAGGCGCCGCGCCCGATCGTGATGTTCACCAACGACAGCGACACCTCGCACGTGCGCGAGGCGGTGGCCGCCGGCGTGACGGCCTACGTGGTGGCCGGGCTGGCGGCCGAGCGCATCCGCCCCATTCTGGACGTGGCACTGGTGCGCTTTCAGCACGAGCAGGCACTGCACCAGGCGCTGGCCGAGACGCGCAGCGAACTGGACGAACTGAGCGCCGAGCTGCGCGACCGCAAGACCATTGAGCGCGCCAAGGGTCTGCTGATGCAGCGCCAGGGCCTGGACGAGCAGGCCGCCTACGCGCGCCTGCGCAAGACCGCCATGGACAAGGGCCTGAAGCTGGCCGAAGTGGCGCAGCGCATGCTGGATGTGGCCGATCTGCTCTAGGGCCGCCACCTCTTTTGGTGCACCGCACAAATTCGGTGCGGCACGGTGATAAACAGTCAAATTGGCCATTGGCCCCTGATAGTTATGTGTCAGCTGCTATTGAATCAATAGCAGCCAGAAGACCCGGACAGGCTCAAGGTTTCTGGCACGGCCCTTGCATAGACCTAGGCAAGACCACAAACGGTCTGCCGGCAGCTCCATCCAACGGCGGATGAGGCGGCCAGCCAGGACAAAGGCGTCCCCACCGGTAGGCACCGTCAGCACGACGGGCCCGCCGCGTGAGGACGCCTTTTTTGTTTTCTTCGTCGACTCTAGGAGCTAGTGATGCCTGATCTTCTGAACGCCAAACTCAGCCGCCGCGCCGTATTGCAGACTGCCGCCGTGGGCGCGGTGGGCATCGACCCCGCGCTGCGCGCCGCCGTCTATGCCGCCGGTTCCGATGCGCCAGAGAAGAAGGAAGTGAAGATCGGCTTCATTCCGCTGACCGACTGCGCCAGCGTGGTGATGGCCTCGGTGCTGGGCTTCGACAAGAAGTACGGCGTGAAGATCATCCCGAGCAAGGAAGCCAGCTGGGCCGGTGTGCGCGACAAGCTGGTCAACGGCGAGCTGGACTTTGCCCACGTGCTGTATGGCCTGGTGTACGGCGTGCACCTGGGCGTGAGCGGCCCGAAGAAGGACATGGCCGTGCTGATGACGCTGAACAACAACGGCCAGGCCATCACGCTGAGCAAGAAGCTGGCCGACAAGGGTGCCACCAACGGCGCCGGCCTGGCCAAGCTGATGGCCAGCGAGAAGCGCGACTACACCTTTGCCCAGACCTTCCCCACCGGCACCCACGCCATGTGGCTGTACTACTGGCTGGCGGCCAACGGCATCAACCCGATGAAGGACGCCAAAGTGATCACCGTGCCGCCGCCGCAGATGGTGGCCAACATGCGTGTGGGCAACATGGACGGCTTCTGCGTCGGCGAGCCGTGGAACCACCGCGCCATCATCGACGGCATTGGCGTCACCGCCACCACCACGCAGGAAATCTGGAAGGACCACCCGGAGAAGGTGCTGGGCACCACGGGCGAGTTCGTCAAGAAGTACCCCAACACCTCGCGGGCGGTGACGGCCGCCATCATCGAAGCCGGCAAGTGGATCGACGCCAGCCTGTCGAACAAGAACAAGATGGCCGAGACGATTGCCGACAAGAGCTACGTCAACACCGGCGTGGACGCCATCAACCAGCGCATCCTCGGCCGCTACCAGGACGGCATGGGCAAGACCTGGGAC
>JAYRLJ010000449.1:0-2257 GCA_041905305.1 Hylemonella sp.
CCTGCACGCGGGCCGAGCCGATGCGCTCGTCCCAGACCTGAGCTGCGGATTGGTACGGAGTGGCAGGCTGCGGCGTATCGGCGTAGCGCACCTGCGGTCGTTTGAATCGCATGGAAGTTCTCCTCATGAATCGGAATCACGCAGGCTTGGCCCCTGGCTGGAGCTGCCACCGTCGCCGCCGCGCAGCGTGTGGGCGGCGGTCGTAGCGGCATGGGTGAGCTGTTGCCTTCGATGCAGGCGCTTGGCCCAGGCGGGTTGTTCGGCAGACGGAGCCGATCCGGCAGCGTCAGGGCCGGCGGGTGCGGCGCCGGAGGCTGGCGCGTCATCGGGCCGAAAGGCCGCCGCCATGCGCTCCTTCATCGAGCGCGCCCCATCGGCCACCTTCTGCCCGGCCGCCTGCGCGCCAGTCTTGGCGACATTGCCCACGCCAGCAGCGGCACCCTTCAGGCCGCCACCGGCCGAAGCGGAGCCCGCCTGGTACGCCGACCTGGCGCTGCTGGCGGTCGATGCCATCGAGCGAGCGGCGGCGGGTGCCATGCGCGCCCCGGCCGCCACGGCACTTCCGACGCCCGTAGCCGCGGCACCGACCGCCACAGCGGTTCCGGCTGCGCCGATGGCGGCACCGGCCATCGCGCCCGCGCCGAGCTGCGGCCCGCCGGACACCAAGCCAGTTGCAATGCCCGGCCCGAAGATGCCCAGCGCCAGCAGGGACAGCGAAGCCAGAATGATGACCAGCGCCCGGTCGATCGAGGGCTCCGAGCCTGCCGGTATGTTGAACTCGGAGAACAGGCCCGAGCCAATGCCCACGATGACGGCCAGCACCAGCACCTTGATGCCCGACGACACCACGTTACCCAAGACCTTCTCGGCCAGGAACGCCGTCTTGTTCCAGAGAGCGAACGGCACCAGCACGAAGCCCGCCAGCGTGGTCAGCTTGAACTCGATCAGCGTGACGAAGAGCTGCACCGCCAACACGAAGAAGCTGACGATGATCACCAGCCACGCGAAGAACAGTACGACGATGGGCGCGAGGTGGATGAACACCTCGGGGAAGCCCGACAGCCCCTTGATCTGGTCGAGGATCGGCGCCGCTGCGTCGATACCGGCCTTGGCCAACCGTCCCGGCTGCAAGAAGTTGCCCATGCTCAGGCTGGAGCCGCTGGCCGTCAGGCCCAAGCCCGCGAAGGAGCGGAACACCACGCTGGCCAGCATGTTGAAGTTGCCGATGATGTAGGCGAAGGCACCGACGTACAGCACCTTGCGGATCAGCTTGGCGATCACGTCCTCGCCCTGGCCGGTGGCATGGCCCATCGCCCAGAACAACCCGGCGAGCGTCATGTCGATGACGATCAGCGTGGCCGTGAGAAACGCCACCTCGCCATGCAGCAGCCCAAATCCCGAGTCGATGTAGCGCGAGAACACATCGAGGAAATGGTCAATGATCGAAATGTCATTCATGGCAAGTCCTCCTGCCCAGGCGAGGCCGTTGCCACCGCATTGCGGTCCTCGGCGGGTTCATCGAAGCTGGGCGGAATCGGCGGCAGATCGGCCAGCGTCCGGTACTCATCCGGCCCGGCCAGGCCGGAGAGAAAGCGGCGCAAATCGGCCTGGGCCACCTGCGCGCAAGACGCGCCGTCGAGCTGGCCCGCCCGGCATTGCTCCTTGAGCAAGCGCAGCCAGGACGGATCTGCCGAGAGCGCATCGACCGAAGGCACCTCCTGCTGGCCGCAGCCGGCCAGCAGGAGCACAAAACCGCAGAGAGCAGGCGCGCGGGTCATGGCAGCACCCGTCAACGGCTGTAGAAATCGACGGACTGCGGCGTGTACGGCGTGCCTTCACCCAGGAAGCGCCGGTTCACCTCGCGGCCTCGCTCCACAGCGGCGGCCTGCCGCGCCAGTTCCAGCGAAGCGGCACGATCCTGGGTGATGCTCAGGCGCTGCGTCTGGATGGACTGCTTGGCCTGCAAGGCCAGAAGCTGGTTCATGGCCTGCATCGCCTGCAAAGCGCCCACGGCCGACTGGCTCTTGCCCACGAGGTCGGCCAGCACGCCTTCGTCGTCGCTCAGGTTCTGCGACGCCTGGGCCTGCATCTGCATGGTGGTCTGCAGGCCGCTGAGCGTGTTCTTCCAACGCTCCTGCGCGTCGCGGTACATCTGATTGCCGCTGACGGTGGCGGCGTACTGCTCCGGGTACAGGCGCTGGAACTCCCGATCCAGATTGGTCACGTCATAGGCCAGGCCCTTGGCCTGCGCGATCAG
>JAYRLJ010000450.1:0-2240 GCA_041905305.1 Hylemonella sp.
CGAAGACCCATGTCTCTGCGCATCTACAACACGCTCACGCGAGCGGTCGAAGACTTTGTGCCCCTGGTTCCCGGTGAAGCCGGAATGTATGTCTGCGGCATGACGATCTACGACCTCTGCCACGTGGGCCATGCGCGCATGATGATGGCCTTCGATGTGGTGTACCGCTGGCTGCAGGCCAGCGGCTATCGCGTCACTTATGTGCGCAACATCACCGATATCGACGACAAGATCATCAAGCGGGCGGTGGAGCGGGGCGTCAGCATCCGCGCGCTGACCGACGAAATGATCGCGGCGATGCGTGAAGACATCGGCGCGCTGGGCATCGCCACACCCACCATCGAGCCGCGTGCCACCGAGTACGTGCCGCAGATGATTGGCCTGATCGAGCGCCTGGAGGAGAAGGGGCTGGCCTACCGGGCCGACAACGGTGACGTGAACTACGCCGTGCGCAAGTTTCCCGGCTACGGCAAGCTCAGCGGCAAATCGCTCGATGACCTGCGCGCCGGTGAGCGCGTGGAAGTGGACCGCGGCAAGCAGGACCCGCTCGACTTCGTGCTCTGGAAGGCCGCCAAGGCCGACGAACCCGAGGACGCCAAGTTCCCCGGCTCGCCCTACAGCCAGGGCCGGCCGGGCTGGCACATCGAGTGCTCGGCCATGAGCTGCGCCACGCTGGGCGAGACCTTCGACATCCACGGGGGCGGCATGGATCTGCAGTTCCCGCACCATGAGAACGAGATCGCACAGTCCGAAGGCGCCGGTCTGCCGTTTGCGCGCTACTGGCTGCACAACGGTTTCCTCAATGTCGACGACGAGAAGATGTCCAAGAGCCTGGGCAACTTCTTCACCATCCGCGAGGTGCTGCAGCGCTACGACGGCGAGACCCTGCGCTTCTTCATGCTGCGTACGCATTACCGCCGCCCTTTCAACTTCAGCGATGCGCATATCGAGGACGCCCGCCAGGCCCTGCGCCGGCTGTACACCGCGCTGGACGCGGTGAGCGCCGAGCCGGTCGTTGCCATCGACTGGAGCCAGGGCCACGCCGCCGCCTTCAAGGCGGCGATGGACGAAGACTTCAACACGCCGCAGGCGCTGGCTGTTTTGTTCGAGCTGGCCGCCGAGGTCAATCGAAGCGCCTCGCCGGCCGCTGCCGGCCTGCTCAAGGCCCTGGGCGCCAGCCTCGGCATCCTGCAAGGCGTGCCGCGTGATTACCTGCAAGGTGGCGCGGCGGTGGATGCCGCCTGGATCGAAGAGCGCATTGCCGCCCGCGCCGCGGCCAAGGCAGCACGCGACTTCGTCCAGGCCGACGCCATCCGGGCTGAGCTGACGCACCGCGGCGTTACGCTCAAGGACGGCCCCGAAGGCACCAGCTGGGTGGCCAACTGATGGCGCCCAAGCTGGGCGTCACGCCCGAGTACTGGGACGAGGCCTGCAAGCACCTGAGCCGCCGTGACCGGGTGATGAAGAAGCTGATCCCGCAGTTCGGCGAAGCCAGGCTGCAGAACAAGGGCGACGCCTTCACCACCTTGGCACGCTCCATCGTCGGGCAGCAAATCTCCGTCAAGGCCGCGCAGTCGGTCTGGGATCGCTTCGTCGGCCTGGTTGGTGGCCCCAGCCACAAGCTGGCACCGGCAGCGGTGCTGACTCATGAGGTGGCGGTACTGCGGGAAGCCGGCCTTTCCGTGCGCAAGGCCGAGTACCTGCGCGACCTGGCCGACCATTTCCAAGCCGGGCAGGTGCATGTGCGCCAATGGGCGCAGATGGACGACGAAGCCATCATTGAGGAGTTGGTGGCAATCCGCGGCATCGGCCGCTGGACGGCCGAAATGTTCCTGATCTTTCACCTGATGCGACCCAACGTGCTGCCTTTGGATGACATCGGCCTCATCAAGGGCATCAGCGTGAACTATTTTTCCGGCGAGCCGGTGTCGCGTGCCGAAGCGCGCGAGGTCGGCGAAAACTGGGCACCGTTCCGCTCCGTGGCCACCTGGTATCTGTGGCGCAGCCTCGATCCGCTGCCGGTGGAATACTGAGGGTCGTGAAGCGTTCGACCGACCGTTCGGTCGATTGCGGCTTGCCCGGAGGGCTCCAAAACCTCCATCTGCGAGAATCTGTGACATGAGCAAACGCCACTTCCTCGAATTCGAGCAGCCGATTGCCGAGCTGGAATCCAAGATCGACGAGCTGCGCTACGTGCAGAGCGAGTCGGCCGTGGATATCTCGGAAGAGATCGACCGCCT
>JAYRLJ010000451.1:0-2237 GCA_041905305.1 Hylemonella sp.
ACAGGTCGAGCTGTTCGCGCTCTGGCACGGGCCGCTGCCGGGACGGCAGCGCAGGGCTGGACATGGCGAAGGCCACCCGCGCGCAAGCGATCAGCGCGCACGGCTGTCCGCCGAATGCTGCTCGGCGTACTCGGGATCGGATGTGCTCTCGAAGCTGCGCTCGGAAGCCCAGGCGTCGAGGTCGGCCACGGCGTACATGACGCGCCTGCCGAACTTGCGGAACTTGGGGCCGCCACCCAGCACGCGCTGCTTCTCCAGCGTGCGCGGCGACAGGCGCAAGTAGTCGGCGGCTTCGTCGTTGGTAAGGTAACGCTGCGGCTGCGCAGCGGCAGTGGCGGGAGCGGCGGCAGGCCGCAAGGGAGCGGGACGCATGGTGTGAACCTCCATAGCTTTCAAAGCTCCGGCCACACAGCGCAACCGGATGGAGGCAGTCTCAGAAAACGAGGCCCTTCTGCTCAGGGTCGTTTTGCACCCTCATCAAAACGACCCTTCTCAAGCGGAGGCAGTTGTGCTAGGTGGCGATAGCCGCCGCGCATCAACGCATCGCCACGCCGCACCAGGCGGCGCACCTTGGAGCGCAGGCCGCCGTCGCTGTGCCAACCTGCCGCGGCATCGGTGCCGAACAAGCCTTCGGCCACCTCGCGCAAGGACGCGCCCGCCAGGGTCGCGTCGAGCGCCTGCAGGGTGTGCAGCTCCAGCAGTGCCGATTGCGACGGCCTGGGCCGCGCATCGGCCAGCGCCGCACCGGAAGCGTGGCCGCGCACAGGCGCGGCAGCGCCGCCGCGATGGGCGTAGGCGACAGCCATGCCGTCTTGCAGGCCGGGCGCGAGCGCGAAGCGCAGGCACTGGCCGGGGCTGCGCGCGATCAGCGCCAGTCCCTTGCCATCGTGGAGAAGTTGCTTGTGGCCAGGGATACGCCAGAACGCGAAGGACTCGGCATCCACGGGCGGATCGGCATCGGGGTAGAGCTGCACCACATCAGCTTGGCCGGGCTGCCAGGCTGGATGCGCGTCGCGCGCATCCAGCGCCGGGTCTTCCAGCACGCGCAAGCCCCAACGATGCGCAGCATCGGGGCGGCGCGCACGGCGCAGCCAGTCGAGCCGGTAATCGGGGTGCCTGCGCAGGTACTCCCAAGCCAGCGCAAGCGCATCCAGCCACAGGACATAGAGGTAAGCCGCAGTGGGATACCAGTGCGCGACATGATGAGGATTGACCATGACCCAAGCTCCCGTCGAACAGCAGGAACGTCGCCACGGCGTCAAACATGCGGGAGCACTAAACCAAGGTAGAAATCCGGTTAAGCTGTAACGGCTGGTGTCAAGACTGGTTGGCTCCGGCATGTTGCGTAATTCGTCCGAATGCGACGGCCGCATGGCACCAAAAACGTCATGCGGTACTGACACCGTGCCGCAAGCCGCATGAAAGATCGTGGCTGTTTCTGCCACGCACGCACAGGTTTGGTGCAAGAGTGCTGATTCAGACTGGACAGGTCTGGAGCAAGACCGAAATAGTCTGAATGCGCCCGTCTTGGCCGGAGCGCGAGCGGTTCAATCGACGACGGAACCGTTTTCCTGGGCCAGGCGCAGATATTCCGAGAGCGGGCGCACCGCCTGGAAATACAAATCCCGCATCACGGGCTGCTGGCGCGGCCCGACGATGGAAGCCAGATCGGAGAGCTTCACCGTCCCCAGCGCGGGCATACTGATTCCCAGGTCGATCAGACCATAGGCCGTGTCGCCGTCAGTGGGATCGAGCGAAGTCAGCAGCCAGGTGGCGTGCGCGTCGGGGGTGAACAGCCGCACGACCGGCAGCGGGTCATACGGTTCACCGGCGGCGGCCCGCCGCCCGTTCTCCAGCAGCGCGGCGCGCTGCGCATCGGTGACGAGGGGAGCGTTCATCGTGGTGCTCCTGTTCCAACATGGAATGCTGGTTTTGCACATCCACGGCAAAGCGTGGATGCGTATTCCACGAAAGCCGTGGAAACACGAAAGCGCAAAAGCTCAATTGTAGAAATCTGCAAAGGCACGTTGGCGGTTTTCCGGTTCTGTCGGAATCCGCAGAAGCGGATTTCCGTAAAAGCACGAATAAGGGCCAAAAGCATGAATGAGTTAAAGATAACGTGGTTTTAATTGTGTCGCGAATTGACGCTTCTGTCTATGCAGAAGCGATCCATCCAGCGCGGCCGGCCAGCGGGCGCCACCACCTTCGACGCCGAATTGGCTCAAGCCTTCGGCGCG
>JAYRLJ010000069.1:0-12150 GCA_041905305.1 Hylemonella sp.
GAACTGCGGGGCGTTCCACTCCAGTGTGAGCGAGCGCTCGGTCAGGGTGCAGAGGACGTCGAGCGCGGCCAGAGCTTTGGCCGTACGGGTGAGTGCGGGCACGAAAGGCTGCAGCGCGTCGAGCAGCTGCTCGTAAAGCCACTTCTCGCGCGCCAGGGCACGCTCCTGCGCGCTGAGCGCCTTGTCTTCGAAGGCTTTCAGTTCGGGTGTGATGAAGCGCTCGGCGTTCTTCAGCGTCTGGCGGCGGCGGTAGTCTTCCGGCACGCGGTCCAGGTTGCTGCTGGTGATTTCGATGTAGAAGCCATGCACCTTGTTGAACTGCACGCGCAGGTTGGCAATGCCCGTGCGCGCGCGTTCGCGCGTCTCCAGGTCGAGCAGGAAGCCGTCGCAGTTGGTCTGGATGGCGCGCAGCTCATCGAGCTCGGCGTCGAAGCCGGCGTTGATGACGCCGCCGTCGCGGATCAGCGCCGCCGGTTCGGGCAGGATGGCGCGCGCCAGCAGTTCGGCACAGCCGGCGGGCGGTTGCAGCTGCTCGGAAATCTGGGCCAAAAGTGCCGTCTGGCCCGACAGGACGGGCGCCAGCAGCTCTGTTTTTTGTAGCGTCTGCTGCAGCGCGACGAGTTCGCGCGGCCGCACCTGGCGCAGCGCGATGCGCGCCGTGATGCGCTCGACGTCGCTGCAGCCCTTGAGCTGCTCGCGCAGGCGCTGCCAGGGACCGGAACGAAGCGCGGTGATGGCCTCCAGCCGCGCCTGCGCCGGGGCGCGGTCGCGCTGCGGCTCCAGCAGCCAGTTCTTCAGCAGCCGGCTGCCCATGCCGGTCATGCAGGTGTCGAGCAGCGAGAACAGGGTGGGCGAGTCTTCGCCGCGCAACGTCTGCACCAGCTCCAGGTTGCGGCGCGTGGTCTGCGGCAGCTCGATCAGCTCGCCACTGCGTTGCACGCGCACGCTGTGCAGGTGCGTGAGGGCGCGGCCCTGGGTGTGCTCGGCGTAGTCGAGCAGGGCGGCGGCGGCGGCGTGTGCCAGCGTGCAATCCTGCGCGCCCCAGCTGGCCAGGCTGGCGGCACCCAGCAGCGCCAGCAGCTTGGACTGGCCCAGGGCGCTGTCGAAGGCCCACTCCGGGCGCAGGCTCAACGCCGTGCCGCCGGCCCGCAGGGCCTGCAGGCGCTGCTCGAAGGCCGGCGTGACGCCGGCGCTGTAGAGCAGTTCGCCCGGGGCGATGCGTGCCAGCCATTCATCGAGTTCGTCCGGGCTGCATTCGGCCAGCTTGACCTCGCCCTGCGTGACGCTGAGCCAGGCCAGGCCGCAGGCGTGGCGCGGGCCCTGGTGCACGGCCAGCAGCACGGATTCGGACTTGTCGCTCAGGAGCGCGCTGTCGGTCAGTGTGCCGGGGGTGACCACACGCACCACCTTGCGCTCCACCGGGCCCTTGGCGGCGCCCACTTCGCCCACCTGCTCGCAGATGGCCACCGATTCGCCGAGTTTGATGAGGCGTGCCAGGTAGGTCTCGACCGAGTGGAAGGGCACGCCGGCCATGACCACCGGCTTGCCGGCCGACATGCCGCGCTGGGTGAGGGTGATGTCGAGCAGGCGGGCCGCCTTCTCGGCGTCCTCGTAGAACAGCTCGTAGAAGTCGCCCATGCGGTAGAACACCAGCGTGTGGGGGTACCCGGCCTTGATGGCCAGGTACTGCTGCATCATGGGAGTCGGGGTATCCAAGAGGGCGGGCCTGAAGTTCGTTGGCGGAACAGGGGTGAGACTTTAGCAGGCCGCCCCTGTGGCATCGGGGCAACTACGGGGGCGCCAGCGGGCAAATATGGGGTGGCCATGGGGTAGGATGCGCGCTGCTTGGCATGAACACACCGCCCATACATCACTCCAGGAGGAAGCGCAGCCGTCGTGAATGGCTGGCGTTGGTGCTGGTGTTGGTGGCGACCGCTGGCCTGCTGGTGGGGGTGCTCTGGCATGACTACCGCATCACCAGCGCCACCGAGCGCGACCGCCTGGAGGTGCAGGCGCGCGTGGTCGACGAATACCTGGAGCAGTTGCTCGGCGGTGTCAGCAATGCGCTGCAGGGTGTGCGGGACGATATGCCCAACTGGGCCGGCCCCGAGTTCCAGGACCGTGCCGGCCGGCGCCTCAAGGCCCTGACGGATGCCATGCCCGGGGTGCGCTTCATGAGCATCATCGATGCCAGCGGCGTGATCCGGGCCAACAGCATTGAAGATCTCGTGGGCGCGGAACGCAACGAGCGCGAGTTCTACCTCAGCGTGCCGGTGCGGCCCGACCCAGACCGGCTCTACATCTCCGAGCCGTACCTGGGCAACCGGGGCGTGACCAGCATCCTGGTGGCACGCGCGGTGCTCGATGCCGAGGGTCGCTTCGATGGTCTGGTCTACGCCAAACTGGATCCGGACTTCTTCAGTGTGGTGCTGCGTTCGGTGCTGTACGCCGACGACATGCATTCGGCGCTGGTCAGTCACAGCGGGCGGCTGTTCCTGTACGTGGGGGAGCAGGCGCAGGCACACAACCTGGACCTGAGCCGCCCCGGTTCCGAGTTCGAGCAGCACCTGCATAGCGGCGGCGCCAGCAATTTCTACCGCGGCAAGGCCGCCACGTCGGACGCCGAAAGCCTGATGGCCTTGCGCACCATCCAGCCGGCGCGGCTGAAGGTGGACCGGCCGCTGGTGATCGAGGTCAGCCGCACGGTGGCGGCGACCTACCAGTCCTGGTACCAGCGCATGTTGCTGGCGCTGCTGCTTTACGCCGTGCTGAGCGTCGGCGCCCTGGCGGGCCTGTACGTGTTCCAGCGCCAGCGCAACGCACGCGAGCGCGAGGCCGTGGAGCAGGACAAGGAGCGCCGCGCCAATGCCGAGCGGCTGGAGCTGGCCTTGGGAGGTGCCGAGCTCGGGCTGTGGGATCGCCACTTTGTCACCAATGTGCGCACCTACAACGCGCGCTGGAGCCAGATGCTGGGCTATGCGCCGGGCGAGATCGATCCGTCCGGCACCATGTGGCAGGAGATGCTGCACCCGGACGATCTGGCGGCCGCCACCGAGGCGCTCGGCGCCCACGTGCGCGGCGAGACGCCGTTCTTCGAGTCCGAGCACCGGCTGCGCCACAAGCACGGGCACTGGGTCTGGATCCTGGCGCGCGGCCGGGTGGTCGAGCGCGACGAGGCCGGCATGCCGGTGCGCATGGTCGGCACACACATGGACATCACCGAGCGCAAGCGCGTCGAAGAAGGCCTGCGCGAGAGCGAGATGCGCTTTCGCAGCCTGACCGAGCTCTCCTCCGACTGGTACTGGGAAATCGATGCGGACTACCGCTTCACGCGCCTCGACGGCAACCTGGAGCAGTCGACCGGCATGAAGCGTTTTCAGGACATCGGGCTGGCGCGTTGGGACATCCCGGCGCTCAACATGAGCGAGGCTGACTGGGCGGCGCACCGTGCCGCGCTCGATGCGCGCGAGGTGTTCCGGGACCTGGAACTGCAGCGTGTTGCCCCGGACGGCAGCAGCGTCTGGGTGTCGATCAGCGGCATGCCCTATTTCGATGACAAGGGCCGCTTCCTCGGCTACCGCGGCGTGGGGCGCAACATCTCGCAGCGCAAGCAGGTGGAGTACAAGATCGAGCAGCTGGCCTTCTACGACGAACTGACCGGCCTGCCCAACCGCCGCATGCTGACCGACCGGCTGTCCAAGGCGCTGGCGACGGTGGCGCGCAGCGGCCGGCATGGTGCGCTGATCTTCATCGACCTGGACAACTTCAAGGACCTCAACGACACCAAGGGCCACGACATCGGCGACCTGCTGCTGCGCCAGGTGGCGGCCCGCCTGCGCGAATGCGTGCGCGAGATCGACACCGTGGCGCGCCTGGGCGGCGACGAGTTCGTGATCATGCTGGAGGAACTCAGTCCCTATGCCGGCGAGGCCGCTTTCCAGGCCGAGGCCTCGGCCAAGAAGATCCTGGCGGTGATGAACCAGCCCTTCGATCTGCTGGGCCAGTTCCATCACAGCACGCCGAGCATCGGCATCGCGCTGTTCCACGACCAGCTGCAAAGCGTGGAGGAACTGCTGCGCCGTGCCGACCTGGCCATGTACCAGGCCAAGGCAGCCGGGCGCAATGCGCTGCGCTTCTTCGACCCGGCCATGCAGGCCGCGGCCACCGAGCGCGCGGCGCTGGAAGCCGACCTGCGCCAGGCCGTCAAGCGCCAGGAGCTGCGGCTGCATTACCAGCCGGTGGTGGACGAGAGCGGCGGCACCATCGGCGTGGAGGCACTGGTGCGCTGGCAGCACCCGCAGCGCGGCCTGATCCTGCCGGGCGAGTTCATCGACCTGGCCGAGAAGACCGGCCTGATCATCCCGTTGGGCCAGTGGGTGCTGGAGGCGGCCTGCCAGCAGCTGGTGGCCTGGCAGACCGAGGCGGCTACGCGCGACCTGAGCATCGCGGTGAACGTGAGCGCGCGCCAGTTCCGTCAGAGCGATTTCGCCGACCAGGTGCTGGACCTGCTGCGCAGCAGCGGCGCCAACCCCTACCGCCTCAAGCTCGAACTCACCGAGAGCCTGCTCCTGAGCGACGTGGAGGACGCGATCCGCAAGATGCGCGAGCTGCGCTCCATCGGCGTCGGCTTCTCGCTGGACGACTTCGGTACCGGCTACTCCTCGCTGAGCTACCTCAAGCGGCTGCCGCTGGACCAGCTCAAGATCGACCAGAGCTTCGTGCGCGACGTGTTGACCGATCCCAACGATGCCGCCATCGTGCGCACCATCCTGGCGCTGGCGCGCAGCATGGACATGATGGCCGTGGCCGAGGGCGTCGAGAACGAAGGCCAGCGCCAGTTCCTGCTCGACAATGGCTGCTGGGCCTTCCAGGGCTACCTGTTCGGACGCCCGGTGCCGGTGGACCAGCTGGCCCTGGTGCCGACGGAGCCGACCGAGCTCACGGAACCGGTAGGCTGATTGCCGCGACCTCGTTTACCATGCGCCTGACGGGGTCTCAACGGCGGGGCCGGGAGGCGTTCTTGCATCACTCAATGGGTAGGCATGGGTTCTGACGCACACAGCGAGGAAATCAGGCGCTTGCGCGCGGCGCTGGATGTGGCCCTGCTGCGCCTGCAGAGCGACGGACCCGAGGGCCTGCTGCCGGGCGACGATCCGCAGCGCCGCAACGAGCGGCTGTTCGCCGCCGCCTTTGCCGAAAGCCCCGAGGCCCTGGTGCTGACACGCTACGCCGACGGCCTGATCATCGACGTCAACCACGAGTGGCTGCTGCTGAGCGGCTATGCACGCGAAGAGGCCATCGGCCACACGGTGCTGAGCCTTGGCCACTGGGCGGACCCGCGGATGCGCGATCAGGCGCTGGCGCCGCTGGGGACCCAGGGACGGCTGCGCAACCTGGAGGTCACCTTGGCGCGCCGCGACGGCTCGCCCTTCCTGGCGCGCCTGAACGGCTCCCTGATCGACGTCTATGGCGAGAAGCTGGTGCTGATGCACGTGAAGGACGTCACCGCCGAGCGCATGGCCGAAGAGGCGCTGCGTTCCGGCGAGCTGGCGCTGGAGCGCGCCAACGAGCAGCTCAATGCGCAGCTGGAGCTCTACCAGTTCACCGAGGACCTGGCGCGCGTCGGCCACTGGTCGGCCAGCCCGGACGGCAAGACCATCCACTGGTCCGATGGCCTGCTCAAGCTGGCGGGCATGGATATCGACCCGTACATACCGAGCCCGCAGGCCCGCAGCCGCATCCACCCGGATGATCTGCCGGCCTTCGTGGCAGCGCGCGAGCGCATGGATGGGACCGACCTGACCCACCGCTGGCTGCATGTCGACGGTACGGTGCACTGGCTGCGCACGCGCATGCACCGCCAGTTCCGGCGTGACGGCAGCAGCACCGACTTCGGCGTGGTACAGGACATCACCCGCGAGCACGAGGCGCACCAGGGGCTGCAGGACAAGCTGGACTTCATCGAGAAGATCACCAGCCACCTGCCCGACATGGTGTTCCAGATGCGCACCACGCCGGACGGGCACGCCACCTTCCCTTTCGTCAGTGCCGTGGTTTACCGCCATTTCGGCATCCAGCCCGAGCAGGCGCGCGAGAACGCGTTGAGTGTGCTGGAGGTGGTGCACCCGGACGACCTGCGGGGGCTGAAGGATTCCATGAAGGCCGTCACCGAAGACGGTGCGATCTGGCAGCATGAGTTCCGGGTGCGCATGGCCGACGGCGGCCTGCGCTGGATGCGCGGCAAGGCGGTGGTCTACCTTGAGAACGGCGACCTGGTGTCCTACGGTTCGATCACCGACATCACCGAGCAGAAGGCGGCCGAGATGCGCCTGCGGGAGAGCGAGGCGCGCTTTCGCAGCCTGACCGACCTGTCGTCCGACTGGTACTGGGAGACCGACGAACACTACCGCTTCACCCGCTTCAACGGTTATCTGGAGGGCGACAACAGCCCGACGCAGGACTACAGCCTGGGACGTACGTGCTGGGATCTCGGGGCGGTGAACCTCACGGAGGCCGACTGGGAGGCGCACCGCCAGGTGCTGAACGCCCGCCAGATCTTCCGCAACTTCGAGATCCAGCGCCTGAATGCCAATGGCCAGACCTACTGGATCTCGGTCAGCGGCATGCCGATGTTCGACACCGACGGGCGCTTCTGCGGCTACCGTGGCATCGGCAGTGACATCACCCAGCGCAAGCGTGCCGAGGACGAGACCCAGCGCCTGGCCTTCTACGACACCCTGACCGGCCTGCCCAACCGGCGCCTGCTGATGGACCGGCTGGCCCACCAGTTGCTGCTGAGCGCGCGCAGCCAGCAGCACGGGGGGCTGCTGTTCATCGACCTCGACAACTTCAAGGACCTGAACGACACGCTGGGCCACGACGTCGGCGACCAGCTGCTGACGCAGGTGGCGGACCGGCTGGTGGGCTGCATCCGCGAGGGCGATACCGCGGCACGCTTCGGCGGTGACGAGTTCGTCGTCATGCTCGAAGGACTGAGTAACGTGGTGGGTGAGGCGGTGAACCAGGCCGAGGCGGTGGCCGAGAAGATCCTGCAACGGCTCAACCAGCCCTACGAGCTGATGGGCAAGCAGCACAGCAGCACGCCCAGCATCGGCATTGCCTTGTTTGCGGGCAGTTCACCGGGTGTGGACGAGCTGCTCAAGCGGGCCGATGTGGCCATGTACCAGGCCAAGGCGGCCGGACGCAACACGCTGCGTTTCTACGACCCGCAGATGCAGGCCGCGGTGGTGGCGCGCGCCCAGCTCGACGCCGACCTGCGCCAGGGCCTGCAGCGCAACGAGCTGCTGCTGCACTACCAGCCGGTGGTGGACGTGGCGGGCCGCACCACGGGCTTCGAGGCGCTGGTGCGCTGGCAGCACCCGCAGCGCGGGCTGGTGCCGCCGGGGCAATTCATCCCGGTGGCGGAGCAGACCGGCCTGATCCTGCCGATCGGCCAGTGGGTGCTGCAGACCGCCTGCCGGCAACTGGTGGCCTGGGGCACGCAGCCGGCCGCGCGCGACTGGACGGTGTCGGTCAACGTCAGTGCACGCCAGTTCCGGCGCAGCGATTTCGTGGCCCAGGTGCTGGCAGTGCTGCACGACACCGGTGCCGACCCGCAGCGCCTGAAGCTGGAGCTGACCGAGAGCGTGCTGCTTTCCGACGTGGAGGACGCCATCGTCAAGATGGAGGCACTGCGCAGCGCGGGCGTGCGTTTTGCGCTGGACGACTTCGGCACCGGCTATTCCTCGCTGAGCTACCTCAAGCGGCTGCCGCTGGACCAGCTGAAGATCGACCAGAGTTTCGTGCGCGATGTGCTGGAGGATGCCAACGATGCGGCCATCGTGCGCACCATCCTGGCGCTGGCACACAGCCTGGACCTGGTGGCTGTGGCCGAAGGCGTGGAAACCGAAGGTCAGCGCCAGTTCCTGCTGGACAACGGCTGCACCGTGTTCCAGGGCTACCTGTTCGGCCGGCCAGCGCCGGTGGAGTCCCTCACGCCGGTGGCCTGACCGGGGCTGGCCCGGTCTGAGCCACGTGGGGAGCCTTATTCGAATGCGCCCTGGTCGCGCTCGTCGTCCTGGGCCGGGGTGCCCGACACCGTGAGGGTGCTGATGTCGGCGGCGGCCTGACGTGCCGCAGCCTTGTCGCCGGCGCTGGCGAACTTGCTGTACTTGTTCAGCAGCGGCACCAGCTGGCCGTAGATGCGCGGGTTGCCGGCCAGGCATTCCTTCTGGTCCAGGAAGTCGGCCTCGCCGGTGAAGTTGCCCACCAAGCCGCCGGCTTCGGTGACCAGCAGCGAGCCGGCCGCCACGTCCCAAGGCTGCAGGCCGGTTTCGAAGAAGCCGTCGGTGAAGCCGGCCGCCACATAGGCCAGGTCGAGCGCGGCCGCGCCCGGGCGGCGCAGGCCGGCGGTGCGTTGCATCACTTCGCTCATCATGGCCAGGTAGGCCGGGAAGTTGTCGCCCTTGCGGAAGGGAAAGCCGGTGGAGATCAGGCAGTCCTTGAGCTGGGTGCGCTTGCTCACGCGGATGCGGCGCTCGTTCATGTAGGCGCCGCGCCCTTTGGTGGCAGTGAACAGGTCGTTGCGGCTCGGGTCGTAGATCACGGCCTGCTCGACCTTGCCCTTGACGGCCAGCGCGATGCTGACGCAGTAGACCGGGAAGCCGTGGATGAAGTTGGTGGTGCCGTCCAGCGGGTCGATGATCCAGACGAATTCCGAATCCTTGGCGCCGTGCGTGTTGCCGGTTTCCTCGCCCAGGATGCCATGGCCGGGGTAGGCGGTCAGCAGGGTCTCGATGATGGTCTGCTCGCTCGCGTGGTCCACCTCGGTCACGAAGTCGTTCACCTGCTTTTGCGAGACGCGGACCGATTCGACATCGAGCGCAGCGCGGTTGATGATGGCGCCAGCGGCGCGGGCGGCCTTGATGGCCACGTTGAGCATGGGGTGCAGGTTGGACGACATGAATTGTGAGGCGTTGGGGGGACACGGACTAAGGCCGGTTCCCTGACTGGCTGGAAGAGCGGAGGTGGGCCTGACGGCCCGGCCGTTCCGGCGATGCGGGCGGCGACAATAGCGTGATTTTACCCGCCCCGCCCGTTTCGCATGCAAACCGCGTCCACCGCCCCAGTTTTCCGCACCCGTTTCGTCCTGATCCAGACCAGCCATGCCGGCAATGTGGGGGCGGCGGCGCGCGCCATGAAGGTCATGGGTTTTGACGACCTGGTGCTGGTAGCACCGCGCTGGGCCAATGTGCTGCGGCGCGAGGAAACCATCCAGCGCGCCAGCGGGGCGCTGGACGTGCTGGAGAACGCGCGCATCGTCGAAACCCTGGACCAGGCGCTGGATGGCATGACTCACCTGTGCGCCACCGCCATGACGCCGCGCGACTTCGGCCCGCCCACGCGCACGCCGCGCGAGCACTTCAGTTTGCTATTGAATCAGGAGCGATCAGCGACCGTCCCGCAAGGGCTGGGGGTTGACAATGCATCCCATGCAGCAGCGGGCCAGGGCGTGGCCTTCCTGTTCGGTTCCGAGCGCTTCGGCATGCGCAACGAGGATGTCTACCGCTGCCACGTGGCGCTGAGCATCCCGACCAACCCGTCCTTCGGTTCGCTCAACCTCGCCGCCGCGCTGCAGGTGATCGCCTACGAATGGCGCCAGGCCCTGGGCAGTTTCCCGGTGCAGCAGGCCACCGCGCCCGCGGTGCTGGCCGATGTGCCGCAGGTGGCCGGCATGCTGGCGCACTGGGAGCAGGCCCTCACGGCCATCGGCTTCCTCGACCCCGCGGCGCCGAAGAAGTTGATGCCGCGCCTCAATGCGCTGTTCAACCGCGCCGGCCTGACACAGGAGGAAATCCATATCCTCAGAGGTGTCGCCAAGGCCATGCTGGAGACGGCTGAAAAAGCCAGGCGCTAAACTGCAGTCATGTTCTCGCGCCTCCGCTCCGACATCCAGTGCATCCTTGACCGTGACCCGGCTGCCCGCAGCGCCTGGGAGGTGCTGACCTGCTACCCCGGTCTGCACGCGCTGGTGCTGCACCGCTGGGCGCACGCATGCTGGACGTTCGGCTTCAAATGGCTGGGGCGCTTCATCTCGCACCTCAGCCGCTGGCTGACCGGCATCGAGATCCATCCGGGCGCCAAGATCGGCGAGCGCGTCTTCATCGACCACGGCATGGGCGTGGTGATCGGCGAGACGGCCGAGGTCGGCGACGGCTGCACCATCTACCACGGCGTCACGCTCGGCGGTACCTCGCTCTACAAGGGCACCAAGCGGCACCCCACACTGGGCAAGGATGTCGTGGTGAGTGCCGGTGCCAAGGTGCTCGGCGGTTTTGAAGTGGGTGATGGCGCCAAGATCGGCTCCAACGCGGTGGTGATCAAGCCGGTGCCGGCGGGTGCCACGGCGGTGGGCATTCCGGCGCGCATCATCCCGTCCAAGGACGGCGCCAGTGCCGACGTCACGACGCACGAGAAGAAATTCGCCGCCTACGGCATCACGCAGGAAGACGACCCGCTGAGCCAGGCCATGCGCGGCCTGATCGACAACGCCTCCTCTCAGGAGCACCAGATTGCGCTGCTGTGGCAGGCGATCGAAAAATTGTCGGCTGGCAAGCCGCCGGCCGAGTGTGTGCCGGGCGATGCGGCGCGCCAGGAGCAGTTCGAGAAGGACAAGCTCAACCAGTTGGTCGGCAAGTAGGCGCCAACCGGGTGTCAGTGCGGAGGCGGCCGGCGTGCCGCGTAGACGTTGACCGCCAGCCCGCCCATCACCAGCGCTGCGGCGCCCAGTTTCCAGGCCTGCAACGGCTCCCCCAGCAGCAGGGCGGAAGCGCCCATGCCGAACACCGGCACCAGCAGCGCCATGGGCGTGATGGTGGCAGCCGGGTGACGCGCCATCAACCAGCCCCAGGCGCCGTAGCCGAACAACGTGTTGCCCACCGCCTGCCAGGCCACCGCGGCCCAGGCCGCCAGGCTGGCGTGCGGCAAGGCCGTGGCAATGGCGTTCCAGCCCTCAAAGATCAGGCTGAAGAGCAGCAGCGGCGGCACCGCAAACACGCTGCTCCAGACCATGAAGCCCAGCATGTCCACGCGGCCGATGCGACGTGTTACCAGATTGGCCAGCGCCCAGCACAGGGCGGCACTCAGCACGATCAGCAGCCCCAGCGGCGTCACGGCGCTGCTGCCATGGCCGTAGCTGTGCCAGGCGATGCTGGCAAAGCCCAGCGTGGCCAGGGCCAGGCCGGCCAGGGGCAGGCGGCCGATGCGTTCGTGCTGCCAGAGCGCCACCAGCAGCAAGGTCATGAACACCTGTGACTGGATCACCAGCGACGCCAGCCCGGGCGTGATGTCCTGCCGCATGGCGAGGAACAGCAGACCGAACTGCAGGCCCAGCAGCACGCCAAAGGCCGCCAGGTCTCGCCAGGCCACCGCCGGACGGCGCACGAACAGCAGCCAGGGCAGGGCGCTGGCGATGAAGCGCAGGGTGGCGAACAGCAGCGGCGGCAGCTCCGCCAGCCCGCCCTTGATGACGACGAAGTTGGTGCCCCAGACCGCGACCACGGCCAGCGCGAGCAGCAGATGGGACAGGGGCACGGCCGTCCGGTGGCGCTTACGCGCTCCTGGGTGGCCGGATGGCCGATTTGGGGCGGAAGGCCTTGCAGACGGCGTCGTTGGTTTCCAGGTAGGGGCCGCCGATCAGATCGATGCAGTAGGGCACGGCGGCAAAGATGCCGTCCACGAGCGACTTGCCCTCGCTGTCTTTCAGGCCCTCGAGCGTCTCGGCAATCGACTTCGGCTGCCCCGGCAGGTTGATGATCAGGCTCTTATCGCGGATCACGGCCACCTGGCGGGACAGGATGGCGGTGGGCACGAAACGCAGGCTGATCTGGCGCATCTGCTCGCCAAACCCCGGCATCTCCTTGTGCGCCACGGCCAGCGTGGCCTCGGGCGTGACGTCACGCAGCGCCGGCCCGGTGCCGCCAGTGGTCAGCACCAGCGTGCAGCCGGCCTCGACCAGCTCGATCAGCGTGGCGCTGATCGTGGCCTGCTCGTCGGGAATCAGGCGGGCTTCGAAGCTGAGCGGGTTCTTCAGCGCGCGGCCCAGCCAGTCCTTGAGCGCGGGCAGGCCCTTGTCTTCATAGACGCCGCTGG
>JAYRLJ010000452.1:0-2226 GCA_041905305.1 Hylemonella sp.
GCGACAGGCCCAGACTGTGGGTGGTCCAGGCTGCCAGCAACACGACGAGCAGGACGGTCAGGGTGAACAATTCGGCCGAACGGCGCTCGGCGACCAGGTGAAAGAGCGGGCGCAAGGCCCAGCGCGCAGCATAGAAGACCAGCGCGAAGGCGAGCACGGCCTTGGCCATGGCCCAGCCCAGCTCGCCGGCCAGCTTGTCCATGCCGGTGGCGGCGCCGAGCACGGGTATCAGGATCAGGAACGGGACGGCGGTGACATCCTGGAACACCGACATGGCCAGGCCAAGCCGGCCATGCGCCGTGGCATCCTCGCCCTGCTCCGCCAGCTGGCGGCCGATGATGGTGGACGACGACTGCGCGAAGACGGCGCCGACGACGAAGGCGAGCACCGGCGGCTGGCCAGCCAGCCAGAGCAACACGGCGACCAGGGCGGTGGTCAGCAAGACCTGCGCGGTGCCCAGGCCAAGGATCTGGTGGCGCATCGCGTGCAATTGCGGCAGCGAATAGGCCAGCCCGATGGAAAAGAGCAGGAAGACCACGCCGAATTCGGCCAGCACCTTGAATTCCCCCACATGCACCGTCGGCCCGATGGTATGCGGCCCGAGGATCAGGCCGACCAGCAGGTAGCCCAGGCTGGTCGGCACGTGCAGCCGCTGGAAGACGATCATGGTCGCCACGGCAACGGCCAGCAGGAGGATGATTTGTACGAGATGATCCATCAGTCGATCAGGTTTCCAGTTTGTTGTTCATGACGCATGGCCCAACCCACCGTTTCTTGCTTGTGCCGCCCTGCCCCGCTCCGCTTTTTCCTGGCGCCATGACGCCCGGCGGACGCCAGCGATCAGGGCAGCATGGCACCGCGCAAGGCATAGAAGAACAGCGCACCCAGCAAGGCTGACGCCGGCACGGTAATCAACCAGGCCGCAATGATCTTGTGCAGGTGGGCGCGCTTGATCAATTCACCCCGGTAGACCTTGCGCAAGCCCTTTCGATCCTCGCGTGACAACAATTCGGGCGCGGCACGTTTCTTGGCTTCACGCTTCAGCTGGTCGAGCATAGCAGCCTTTTCCTGCGGCGTCGCCCGGTCGAAGCGCTGCAGGTAGTCCCTGATCGGCTCGGCATCGTCGCCCGGATGATGGGCAAGAATGTCGTCGACCATGCGGGCATAGCTCGACTTGAGATATTCACGCAGGAAGCCGACACCGAACACACCACCGACGGCGATATGGGTCGAACTGACCGGCAGGCCCAGCTGGCTGGCGATGATGACGGTAATGGTGGCCGACATGGCGATGCAGAAGGCCCGCGTCTGGTCGAGCTCGGTGATTTCCGAGCCGACGGTGCGGATCAGCTTGGGCCCGAACAGGGCCAGTCCGAGACAGATGCCGATGGCGCCGACCATCATCACCCAGAGCGGAATCTGGGCCGACTTGCTGACCGCGCCCTTGCCCAGCACATCGGCAATGCCGGCCAGCGGGCCGACGGCGTTGGCGACATCGTTGGCGCCGTGGGCGAAACTCAAGAGCGCCGCCGCGAAGATCAGCGGGATGGTGAACATCACATTGACACGCGCCTTGTCGTTCGGCGCGGCGCTGTTCGACTGCCGGGCAACGCGCGGGCGCACCACGACGTAGGTGAGCAGCGCGACGACACCGCCGGCCAGGGCAGATTCCACAAAGCCGACCTTGAGCACCGCCCGCACGCCCTTGAGCATCAGGTAGGTGGTAAAGGCCCAGGCCATGCCGGCGACCAGCAGGGGAACGACGCGGCGCGCCGCGGCCATGACATCCTGGCGGTAGAGAATCCGGTGCTTGATGAAATAAAGGAACCCGGCGGCGACCAGGCCGCCCATCAGGGGCGAAATGATCCAGCTGGCGGCGATCGAGCCCATGGTTCCCCAGTTGGCGACACCCCAGCCACCGGCCGCGATCCCCGCGCCGAGGACACCGCCGACGATGGAATGGGTGGTCGACACCGGTGCCCCGGAGGCAGTGGCAATATTGAGCCAGATGGCGCCGGCAAGCAGCGCGGCAAGCATCAGCCAGACGAAGACATCGGAATTGGCCACCGCACTCGGCGCGATGATGCCGCCGCGGATGGTCGATACCACGTCGCCGCCGGCGATCAGCGCACCGGCCGCCTCGAAGATGGCGGCGATGACCAGGGCGCCGCCCAGGCTCAGGGCGCGCGAACCGACGGCCGGCCCGACATTGTTGGCGACGTCGTT
>JAYRLJ010000453.1:0-2202 GCA_041905305.1 Hylemonella sp.
AGCCCTTGCACTTCAGGATCCAGCCCGGCTGGCCGCCGCCGCCGGCATTGCCACCGCGCGGGGTCACCTTGTCCTTGAAGTACTCCATCTCGTGCGGGTACTGCGGGTACTCCTCCAGGTAGCCAACCTTCTCGAGACGCTGCTGGTCGCGCATCTTCACGCGGCACAGATTCAGCACGGCGTCCTGCATGGAGACGGCGACCTTCTGGCCTTTGCCGGTCTGCTGGCGGCCGATGATGGCCGTCAGGATGCCGATGGCCAGGTGCATGCCGGTGTTGGAGTCACCCAGCGCCGCGGCGGAGATGGTGGGGGCGGAGTTCTCGCCCTTCCACCAGCCGGTGGTCGAGGCGGCGCCGCCGGCGCATTGCGCCACGTTCTCGTAGACCTTGAGGTCCTCGTAGTGGTGGCCTTCGCTGAAACCCTTGACGGACGCCAGGATCATGCCGGGGTTGAGTTTCTGGATGTACTCCCAGGTGAAGCCCATGCGGTCCAGGGCGCCGGGGCCAAAGTTCTCCACCATGACGTCGGATTCGCGGATCAGCTTCTCCAGCACCTCCTTGCCTGCCGGGTTCTTGGTGTCCAGCGTGAGGGAGCGCTTGTTGCTGTTGAGCATGGTGAAGTACAGCGCGTCGGCGTCGGGGATGTCGCGCAGCTGGCTGCGCGTGACGTCGCCGGCGCCCGGGCGCTCGACCTTGATCACGTCGGCGCCAAACCAGGCCAGCATCTGGGTGCAGGCAGGGCCAGCCTGCACGTGCGTGAAGTCGATGATCTTGATGCCCTTGAGGGGTTTGTTTCCAGACATGTGCTTATCTCCTTGAGTTGCTCTTGTGAAGGCGGGATGGCAGGGTTACTTCTTGATGGCAGCCGTCGGGTTCAGGCTGGTGATGCGGCCGCTTTCGGTGCCAGCGGTCTCGTCGATGATGGCGTTGATCAGTGTGGGCTTGCCAGACTTGAGGGCGTCCTCGATGCCTTTGCGTAGCGCGGCCGGCGTGGTGGCATAGACACCCACGCCACCGAAAGCTTCCATCAGCTTTTCATAGCGGGCGTCCTTGACGAACACGGTCGGCGCCACATCGGGGCCGCCGCCCAGGTTCTGGTCGGTGCCGCGGTAGACACCGTTGTTGTTGAAGACCACCACGCAGACCGGCAGGTTGTAGCGGCAGATGGTTTCGACCTCCATGCCGGAGAAGCCGAAGGCGCTGTCGCCCTCGATGGCGATGACGCGCTGGCCGGTCACCACCGCAGCCGAGACGGCGAAGCCCATGCCGATGCCCATGATGCCCCAGGTGCCCACGTCGAGACGCTTGCGCGGCTGGTACATGTCGACGATGGAGCGCGTGAAGTCCAGCGCATTGGCGCCTTCGTTCACCATGATGGTGTCCGGGTGGGCCTTGAAGATGTCGCGCACCACGTTGAGTGCGCTGTGGAAGTTCATCGGCACCGGGTCCTTGGCCAGGGTCTCGGCCATCTTGGCGACGTTCTTGCTCTTCTTGTCGTTGATGGCGCCCAGCCACTCAGCCGGCGGCGGGGCCCACTTGCTGCCGATGCCGGCCAACAGGGCGGACACGCAGGAGCCGATATCGCCCACCAGCGGCGCGTCGATGGCCACGTTGCTGTCGGCTTCGGTGGGGGAGATGTCGATCTGGATGAACTTCTGGCCACCCCAGTCCTTGGACGTCTTGCCGCCCCAGGTCTTGCCCTTGCCGTGCGAGAGCAGCCAGTTCAGGCGCGCGCCGATCAGCACCACCACGTCGGCCTCTGGCAGCACGTAGGAGCGGGCAGCGGCGGCGGACTGGGCGTGGTTGTCGGGCAGCAGGCCCTTGGCCATGGACATGGGCAGGTAGGGGATGCCGGTCTTCTCGACCAAGGCGCGGATGTCGGCATCGGCCTGAGCATAGGCGGCGCCCTTGCCGAGCACGATGAGCGGCTTTTTCGCACCCTTGAGCAGGTTGAGCGCACGTTGCACGGCGTCCGGGGCCGGGATCTGGCGCGGTGCCGGGTCCACCACCTTGATCAGCGAGGCCTTGCCGGCAGCGGCGTCCATGGCCTGCGAGAACAGCTTGGCCGGCAGATCAAGGTAGACACCACCGGGGCGGCCCGAGACCGCCGCGCGGATGGCGCGCGCAACGCCGACGCCGATGTCCTCGGCATGCAGCACACGGAACGCAGCCTTGCACAGCGGTTTGGCGATGGCGAGCTGGT
>JAYRLJ010000454.1:0-2198 GCA_041905305.1 Hylemonella sp.
CAGGGGTCTATGTGCCGCCCCCCTTTGGCGGCGAGTGCGACGGGGAAGGCTGGGTGGCGCGATGATGGTTCATTCCCTTCGATCCAAGTCTCTTGCAGCGCTCGTCGTCGCCCTCGGCGCAGCATGGGCGCCCACCGCAGGGCTCGCCCAGGACATCCCCACCGGTGCCTGGAAAGGCAGTCTCGGCCAGGCGCAGGTAATGGTCTGCTTCAGCGAATACCGCCAGGCGCAGTACTACTACCTGCGCCACCGCCAGAACATCCCGCTGATGGCACCGCAGGCAGCCAACGACCCGGGCGACAACCCCCAGGCCATCGCCCAAGCCTGGCAGGCGGGCGAGTACCGGCTGGATGAGACCGTGCCCGGCCCCAACGGCGAAAACCGCATCAGTGGCCGCTGGTTGCTGAAGTCCACTTCAGCCACGCAGATCGCAGGCACCTGGACGGCGCCCGACCAAGGCAAGACACTGCCCATCTCCTTGCGCAAGGCCACGCCCGTGGGCGCGCGCGAGACAGGCGGGGATTGTGAGCCGGCCTTTTACGAGCCCATCCTCGCCGCGATGCGCCTGAAGCGAGAACCAGCCCACATGGCTGGCCGCCCTTATCAGGCTGTTTCCAGCGAGGAAGCCACCACGCTCCAGGTGGCCGCCGACCTGCCCCATGCCAAGGCCCTGAACCAGTTCGCCATGCAATGGCTGCGCAACCAGTCCGTGCTGGCCTACGACTGCAGCGCCGGGCGCGGCGCGCGGGGCTTTGGGAACGCCAGCGAACCCATCGGCAGCACCCTGGCGCCGGTGCTGTGGACGGATGCCTACCTCGTGCTGCAGGACAGCATGCCCGAGATTTTTTGCGGCGGCGCCCATGGCTCCTCGTCCTTGTCGTACATCACCTGGTCGTGGCCCCAGGGCCGTGCGGTGGACACCTGGGCCTGGCTGCAGGGCGGGGAAAAGTCCCTCATTGCGCACCCAAGCAAGTCCGGCCAGCCCATTGCTTCGGGCTTGATGCGCCTGATCACCCGACTGCACCCACGCAACGCCGAAGGCGACGATTGCCGCGAAGTGCTCAACCTGATGAGCGTGCAACCGCCCTACCCTTCGGCGCAGGGCCTGGTGTTCACCACCAACTTCTTCCACGCCATGCGCGCCTGCAATGACGAGGTGCCCCTGGGCTGGAAGCAGCTGTGGCCCTACCTGTCGACCGAGGGCCGCGCCGCAGCGCGGCAATTCCAGCCGTGATGCAACGGCCTCACAGCAGCACGATGTCGTACTGCTCCTGTCCCAGCGCGGCCTCGACCTGCAGCGAAATGGGCTTGCGGATGAAGTCCGACAGGCCCGCAAGGTGCTGGCCTTCTTCGTCCAGCAGCAGCTCGACCACCTGGGGCGCGGCCACCACGCGGAACTCGCGCGGGTTGAACTGGCGCGCTTCGCGCAGGATTTCGCGCAGGATGTCATAAGCCACGCTGCGGGCGGTGCGCACCTCGCCCCGGCCCTGGCAGCAGGGGCAGGGCTCACACAGCATGTGGGCCAGGGATTCGCGTGTGCGCTTGCGCGTCATCTCCAGCAGGCCCAGTTGCGAGAAGCCCCCGGCCATGGTCTTGACGCGGTCGCGCGCCAGGTGCTTGCGCAGTTCGGCCAGCACGGCGCTCTGGTGGTCTTCACGCGCCATGTCGATGAAGTCCACGATGATGATGCCGCCCAGGTTGCGCAGGCGCAATTGGCGCGCAATGGCGCCCGCAGCCTCCAGGTTGGTCTTGAAGATGGTGTCGTCGAAGTTGCGTGCACCCACATAGCCGCCGGTGTTGACGTCGATGGTGGTAAGCGCCTCGGTCTGGTCGATGATGAGGTAGCCGCCGGATTTGAGATCGACACGCCGCCCCAGTGCGCGGGCGATTTCCTCGTCGATGGCGTAGAGGTCGAAGATGGGCCGCTCGCCCTTGTAGTGCTGCAGCTTGGCCGCACCCTGCGGCATGAACTCCTGGCCGAAGGCGCGCAGGCGCTGGAACTGCTCCATGGAGTCGATGCGGATGCTCTGCGTGTGCTCACCCGCCAGGTCGCGCAGCACGCGCTGCAGCAAGTCCAGGTCCTGGTGCAGCAGCGAGCCTGCGCTCTGGCGCAGCGCGGCCTCCTTGGTGCGCGCCCAGGTCTTGCGCAGGTAGGCAATGTCCTCGGCCAGTTCGGCGTCGCTGGCGTCTTCGCCATT
>JAYRLJ010000455.1:0-1330 GCA_041905305.1 Hylemonella sp.
AGATGGTCACGGCGGATTGGGCGCTGGCGGTGCCGCATGCTGCAAGAGCAGCCGCCATCAACAGGGTTTTTTTGTTCAATTCAGTCTCCAGTTAAAAGAACACGTTAACAGAATGCAGGGGGCCATCCGGGGAGGCCGTTCAGTCCGCCTTGAGTTTGGCCGCGTCGACGACCTTCTTCCATTTGACCTGCTCCTGCTGGACGAAGGTCTTCAGCTGCTCGGGCGTGCTGGTTTCCACGTCGGCGCCATGATCCTCCAGGCGTTTTTCCACCGCCTTGTCGTTCAGGACGGTATTCAGAGCCTTGTTGAGCTGGTCAATCACGGCCTTGGGCGTCTTCGCGGGTGCAAAGATCGCGTACCACTGCGACACATCCACGTCGGCAATGCCCTGCTCCTTCAGTGTCGGCACCTCGGGCAGAAGGGCTGAGCGCTTGTTGCCAGCCACACCGACGGCCTTGAGCTTGCCCGACTTGACGTACGGAATGGCGGTGAACAGGCTGGGGAACATGATCTGGGTCTGCCCGCCAATGGTGTCGGTCACCGCTGGGGCCGAGCCCTTGTAAGGCACATGCAACACACTGGTTCCGGTGGACATGCGGAACAGTTCGGCCGCGAAGTGCGGCGCGGTTCCGTTGCCGGCCGATGCGTAGCTGTACTTGTCGGGCGCACCCTTGAGAAGGGCCACCAGCTCCTTGGCGTTGTTCGCCTTGACGCCCGGATTCGTGACCATCAGCACCGGCGAGTAGCCCACCAGTCCGACCGGCTCGAAGTCCTTGACCGGGTCGTAGCGCAGCTTCTGGAGCGCCGGGTTCATGGCGTGGGTGGCGATGTAGCCCAGCATCAGGGTGTAACCGTCCGGTGCCGCCTTGGCAACGAATTCGGCGGCCAGTGCGCCGCCGGCACCGGCCTTGTTGTCGACGATGACCGGTTGCTTGAGCGCGGCAGCCAGGCCCTGGCCGATGGTGCGGGCCATGGCGTCGTTGGCGCCGCCGGCGGCGGTGGGGACCACAATCGTGATGGCCTTCTCGGGGAAGGCGGCGAGGGCCGGGCCTCCGGCCAGGGCGGCGGCCACGGCGGCGGCAAGAATTTGGCGGCGAACAGGCATGGGGACTCCAGAAGATTCAGCCTGCAATGGTCGGTCAGCGGCGCTTGTCTGTGAATTGCATATTTGCGAAAGATTGATGCATCATTGCTATTAGTGCGCCCGCCTCGGGAGGGTGCCCCGTGGAGGCTGACATGGCGATTCGATTCGATCTGGGCGACTTGCAGGCGTTTGCCGCAGTGGCCGAGCTGGGCAACTTCCGCAAGGCGGCCGAGCTGGTCCACATCT
>JAYRLJ010000455.1:1345-2196 GCA_041905305.1 Hylemonella sp.
GCGTCAAGCTGCTGGACCGCAACACACGCAAGGTGGAACTGACGGCGGTGGGCCGCGAATTTGCGCGCAAGACACGCCAACTGCTGGACGACCTGGATGGAACCTTGCTGGGCATCCAGGAGATTGCGGCCACGCGCATGGGGGAGGTGACGGTGGCCTGCGTGCCTTCAGCGGCGTTCTATTTCCTGCCGCAGGTGGTCAAGCAGTACCACGCGCAGTTTCCCAACATCCGCGTCAAGATCCAGGACGCTGGCGCCAATGAGGTGCTGGCATCGGTGGCCCGGGGCGAGGCGGACTTCGGATTGAACTTCATTGGAAGCGCCGAAGCCGATCTGGAGTTTCACACCGTGCTGGAGGAACCATTTGTCGCGGCCTGCCGCCGTGACCATGTCCTGGCCAGCCGGCGATCGGTCACTTGGGACGATCTGTGCGATCACGACTTCATGACGGTGAGCAAGTCCTCTGGCAACCGGCTGCTGATGGACCTGGCCCTGGCCGGCTTGCCCCGTCGTCCCGTGTGCATCCATGAGGCCCAGCATGTGCTGACCTTGCTGGGTCTGGTCGAAGCCGGGCTGGGCGTGGCCGCGGTACCGCGTCTGGCGATGCCAGGACCGGACCATCCCACCCTGGTGAGCGTGCCGCTCAAGGATCCTGTGATCACCCGCCGCCTGGGGCTGATTCGCCGGCGGGGGCGCTCGCTCTCACCGGCAGCGCAGCAGCTCTATCAGCTTTTTGCCGCGCAGCGCAAGACGCGCAACCGGTCGCGCCTGCCCGCCGGCTGAACGGGCTACAGGCTCGCCAGCACCCGGTCGACCATCACGCCGGACTGGCCCAGGTAGTTGACCGGGTCC
>JAYRLJ010000456.1:0-2195 GCA_041905305.1 Hylemonella sp.
ATCAGATCCTTCATGGAGCGGATGTTGGTCTTGGGATTGGCGACCAGCATCAGCGTGCCCCAGGCCGCCATGCTGACAGGAGCGAAGTCGCGCAGCGGGTCGAAGGGCACGTTCTTGTACATCTGCGACGCCATGAGCATGGTGACGGCGCTCATCAGAACGGTGTAACCGTCGGGCGCCGACTTGGCCACGTTGTCGGCGCCGATGTTGCCGCTGGCGCCGGGCGTATTGACAACCACCACGGGTTGGTCGAGACGCTCTGAGAGTTTAGGTTGGACGGCACGAGCGATCGTGTCCATGCCTGTGCCGGGTGTGAAGGGCACAACGATGCGGATGGGCTGTGCGGGCCAGGACTGGGCACGCGCAAAAGGCGCACCACCGGCGGCGGTCAACAAGGTGGCAGTCTGGATGAAGCGGCGGCGTGTCGTCATGGAATGATGTCTCCGAGTTGTGGTCCCGTAGAGGCCGTCCAGTCTAGGACCCTCATGCGGGTTCGTCCAATGTATGTTGAAAATCAATTAGTCTTCATGGCCGCTGACCACCGCAAGCACATGGTCAGCCTGCTCGTCACTGAGGTCCTTCGCCTCGCTGCTGGTCCAGCACACGAAGGCGTCGGGCCGTACCAGGACCAGCTTCGCGTCATAGCGCAACGCCTCGCCCTCGGCCGCCAACTCCACGACGTGCAGGGGCACGCCACACCGGACGGCAGCTCGTACCAACGGTGCTGCGATGACCGCGGGCGTTCCGATCACCAGCACAGTGAATCCGCTGCCGAGCAGCTCGAAGGCGTCGCCACCACCCGGCAGCGCGGCGGGTGCGAGATGGTGACCGGCACGGGCCTCGAAGCGGTGCACGCCGCACGCGCTTGGGCCTTGACTGTTATTCAGCGACTGCGACACGACAGGCGAGCCCTCGTAGTGCGGCTCGAAGGCATTCACCTCGGCCGTTGCACCGGTGGCGCGGTCACTCCAGGCTTTCTCGAAGGCTGCGCGGTCACGCTCAGGGTCGAATGTCCGCAGAAACTCGCGGTCGGTGTCAATGGACTTTGCGATGAAGTCCTTGATCGTTGAACGAAACACCGGACGGCGCTCCGCGTCGTAACTATCCAGGAGCCGTGCACCGCCCCAGCCCTGCAGCGTCGCGGCCAGTTTCCAGCCGAGGTTGCGCGCGTCCTCCAGGCCCGAGTTGATGCCATAGCCGCCGTACGGAGGATGGCTGTGCGCGGCGTCACCGGCGATGAACATGCGCCCGCTGCGGTACGAGTCCGCCAGCATGAAGCGCAGATCCCAGAAGCCAACGTGTTCCATCTCCACGTCGATGGGTGCACCGATCGCCTCTTCCAGGTAGGCCTTGAAGTCGAAATTCTCGCGCGTCGTGCCCGGCGGCACAGGCGCGTGGAAGAACCAGGTGCTGCCAAGATCGACGCGGCCGAAAAATTTCCAGTACCCCTGCAGCTTGGGATGCAGCACCGCGTAAAAAGACTTGCCGGGGTAACGCTCTAGCAGACGATGCAGCTCGCGCGAACGGAACACCAGAAGCACCATCAGCCGGTCATGCTCTGTCCGGCTCTGGGTGATACCGGCAAGATTACGCACAAGCGACTTCGCCCCGTCGCAGCCGACCGCGTAGGCGCCTCGGAGCGTGCGTATTTGACCGTCTGCTCCGGTCGATTTGATCGTGACGGCAACCTCGCCATCATCCTGCTCAACAGTCGTCGCGACCCAGCCATACAGCGTCTGCACAGCAGCCAGTTCAGCGACGCGACGGCGCAGCACGGCTTCCGTCGCGTACTGCGGCAAGCGCTCGTTGGCCGTGTAGTAGTAGGGCCGAACAAGGCTGCGCTGCATCCAGTCGTACCAATACGACCCCAGCAGGCTGCCATAGGCGGTCAGACCGCCGATGCCGTATTCGGGCGGAATAGTCCGCGCCGCGCGCAATTCCTTCTCAGCACCCCAGGCATGGAAATGTTCCATGGTCCGCTGTGTGAGGTTCTGCCCCTTCGGGATGGGCTGCGGCTGGAGATAGCGCTCGACCACGATGCACCGGACTCCTCGTTGGCCCAGTTCGATCGCCAGGCCCATGCCCACCGGGCCCCCGCCCACAATGATGACTTCGGCGTCCCGCTGTCCGTCATCCGCACGCCTGTTTCGACCGCTCATTCCGGTTTGATACCCGCAGACAGCGCCAGCTCCTTC
>JAYRLJ010000457.1:0-2180 GCA_041905305.1 Hylemonella sp.
TACGTGGTCATTACCAGCGTGGACCGCGACGACCTGCGCGACGGCGGCGCCGGTCATTTTGTGGAATGCATCCGCAAGACGCGTGAGCTCTCGCCCGACACGCAGATCGAAGTGCTGGTGCCCGACTTCCGCGGCCGTGACGACCGCGCGCTGGAGATTCTCAAGGCCGCGCCGCCGGACGTGATGAACCACAACCTGGAAACCGTGCCGCGCCTGTACAAGCAAGCGCGCCCGGGCAGCGATTACCAGTTCTCGCTCAACCTGCTGAAGAAATTCAAGGCCCTGTTCCCGCACGTCCCGACCAAGAGTGGCCTGATGGTCGGCCTGGGTGAGACCGACGAAGAGATTCTGGACGTGATGCGCGACATGCGCGCGCACGACATCGAGATGCTGACCATCGGCCAGTACCTGGCGCCTTCCACCTCTCACCTGCCGGTGAAGCGCTACGTGCACCCGGACACCTTCAAGATGTTTGAGGAAGAGGCCTACAAGATGGGCTTCACCCACGCCGCCGTGGGGGCCATGGTGCGTTCCAGCTACCACGCTGACCAGCAGGCGCACGCCGCCGCCCAGGCCCGATGAGCGCGCGCCGGGTCAGCGACGAGCTGGAACTGCTCGCCGAACTCGTCGACCTGCCGGCGCATCCACGCGTCATTGAGCTCGGTTGCGGCGCGGCCCACCTGTCGCGCAAGCTGCTGCAGCGCTATCCGGTCAGCAGCGTCACCGGGCTGGAGGTGGACGAGCGCCAGATGGCGAAGAACCGGGACAAGCCTCAGGAACGCCTGAGCTTCGTCAACGCCGGTGCGCAGGCGATTCCCTTTGCCGACGGCAATTTCGATCTGGCCTTGATGCTGAAGTCACTGCACCACGTGCCGCTCGATCTGCTGGACCAGGCACTGGCCGAAGTGCATCGCGTGCTGCGCCCGCAGGGTCTGCTGTATGTGTCGGAGCCGGTGTTCGCCGGCGCGCTCAATGAAGTGATGCGCCTCTTTCACGACGAGGAAGTGGTGCGCGCCGCCGCCCTGGCGGCCGTGCAACGAGCCGTGGCTTCGGGCGCCTGGGAGCAGGTGGACGAGGTCTTCTTCGAGACGCCGGTGCACTACCGCGACTTCGCTGAATTCGAGCAGCGCATGATCGGCGTGACCTTCGTCACGCATCGACTCGATGCCGCCACGCTGGCCGCCGTACGTGCGCGCTTCGAGCCGCACATGACAGCCGACGGCGCGCACTTCGTGCGTCCGATGCGCGTCAACCTGCTGCACCGGCGCTAGACGGAACCAGCGCAAAGCGCTAGCGATTTAATAGCTGTCGACGTCTGCTGCGCAAGGGCCAGCAGCCGATTTGATTTGCAACTCAGGCCGACGCCATGGCGTCCCAGGCCTTGAGCGCCTCGGCTGCATACATCAGCGCCGGGCCGCCGCCCATGTAGACGCACACCGCCAGCATCTCTTCCAGCTCGGCCCGGGAGCAGTCGAGCTTGCGCAGCGCCTTGACGTGAAAGCCGATACAGCCCGAGCAACGCTGCGTGACGCCGATGGCCAGCGCAATCAGTTCCTTGTGCTTGGTGCTGATGGCGCCTTCGGCCATGGAGGCACGCGCCAGCTGGCCGAAGCCGGCCATGGCCTCGGGCTGGCCCTTGCGGAACGGCGCCAGGCTTTCGTTGATGTCACGGATCAGGGACGGGTGGTCAAAGGTGCTCATCGGCAACTCCGGAGGGTTTGATACACCCCGTAGTATCAAGACCGCGCCACCTGACGGTCTTGATGTAACTCAATGTGCCGGATCAACCGCCCAGCAGCGTGGCCGGCTCGTCGTGCGCCAGCACCGCCTGCGCCCAGGGCTGCAGCTTGCCGGTGTCGGCACGTAGCACTTCCTGCTTGACGGCCAGGATCTGCGCCGGGTGCATGGAAAAACTGCGCAGCCCCAGGCCAAGCAGCAGGCGCGTCATGCTGGTGTCACCCGCCATCTCGCCACAGACGCTGACCTCCTTGCCCTGAGCGCGGCCCTCGGCAATGGTGTCGGCCACCAGCCGCAGCACCGCCGGGTGCAGCGGGTCGTACAGGTGGGCCACCGACTCGTCGGCGCGGTCGATCGCCAAGGTGTACTGGATCAGGTCGTTGGTGCCCAGCGAGAGATAGTCGAAATGGCGCAAAAAGGTCTTGAGCATCAGGGCTGCGGCC